>NZ_JANION010000152.1:0-9411 GCF_024610815.1 Mixta sp. | reverse complement strand
CCACGCGCCCTGATGAGACTGAAATTCGCCGTCGCTAAACATCTGTTTTTGACTTGTGGTCATCTGCCGCTCTCCGTTATTAATCCTGCGATCTGTTGTTAACAAAAAGATATAAAACTGTTGATTTTTTCCACCTTGACCTGGGAAGGTGCGGAACACCTTCTTCTGATTGCCATGCGGTTTTGTGAAATGGCAAAAATGCACGGATCAAGCTACGCAGAACGGCATAAGAAGAAAATTAGCTTTCAGGTTAAGCGGTTAGGGTATCAGTTCACTTCTGCGTCCCGGCGGCGACAATGTAATGAATTTGTGATCGATATCGAGCCCACCTGCTTATTTTTGCCACAGTGCCCTACAGGCGGGCAGTCAGCGAAAGGCTGACCAGGAAATGAACTCTTTAGACTCGCGGTAACCGGGAGAACCTTCTCCTGCTGGCCTCAACCCTACTAAGGAATAACGATGAACAACGCAATCCTTGCCGGCATTTTCTGGCATTTGGTGGGCGCCGCCAGCGCCGCCTGCTTTTATGCCCCGTTTAAACGCGTCAGGCACTGGTCCTGGGAAACCATGTGGTCAGTGGGCGGCGTCATGTCATGGCTGATTCTGCCCTGGGCGGTCAGCGCCGTGCTGCTGCCTGATTTCTGGAGTTACTATCAGCAGTTTTCACTTGCGCAGCTGACGCCGGTATTTCTCTTCGGCGCCATGTGGGGCATCGGCAACGTCAACTACGGGTTGACGATGCGCTATCTCGGCATGTCGATGGGCATCGGCATCGCTATCGGCATTACGCTGGTGGTAGGTACGCTAATGACGCCGCTGTTGCAGGGACGCTTTATGGTGCTGTTCAGCTCCACCGGCGGCCGCATGACGCTGCTGGGCGTGCTGATCGCGCTGGTGGGCGTCGCAATCGTCTCGCGCGCCGGCTTCCTGAAAGAGCGTGCGCTCGGCATTAGCGCCGAGGAGTTCAATCTGAAAAAAGGGCTGGTGCTGGCGGTGCTGTGCGGCATATTTTCCGCCGGGATGTCGTTTGCCATGGACGCGGCGAAGCCGATGCACGAAGCGGCCGCCGCCGCAGGGATCAATCCGCTTTACGTGGCGCTGCCCAGCTATGTGGTGATCATGGGCGGCGGCGCGCTGGTCAACCTGGCGTACTGCTTTATCCGCCTGGCGGTGAAGCCTTCGCTGTCGATCCGCGCCGACTTTTCGCTGGCGAAGCCGCTGTTGGGCGCCAATATCGCCTTCGCCATGTTGGGCGGTCTGATGTGGTATTTGCAGTTTTTCTTCTACGCCTGGGGACACGCCAATATTCCGGCGCAGTATGACTTTGTCAGCTGGATGCTGCATATGAGTCTTTATGTGCTGTGCGGCGGCATTGTCGGGCTGCTGATGAAAGAGTGGCATGCGGTTGGACGTCGCCCGGTCAGCGTGCTGTCAGTCGGATGCCTGGTGATTATCCTCGCGGCGAATATCGTCGGCATGGGCATGGCGGGCTAAACGGCGCGACAAGCGCATCGCGCAGATCATCTGCGCGATGCGCCTGGCCATGTTATTTTTGACGTTCAATCACCGGCTGTGCATGTTTACCGGCGCGCTCGAAGCGTTGACGCCAGGCGCTGGGGGTGAAATGGGTTTCGCGGGTAAACACGGCGGAGAAGTAGTTGCTGTCGTCGAAGCCGCAGCGCGCCGCCACCTCGCCAATCAGCAGGTCGGTGCTGCGCAGCAAATATTTCGCCTGACAGAGCTGCAGCTGACGCAGATAGTGGCCAATCGTCATGCCGGTTTGCTGGCGAAACAGCTGCTTCAGCGCGCGTTCGCTGAGCTGATTGTGGTGGCAAAAGGCGGCGAGATCGAAGGGGCGGCCGGTGCTGGCCTGAATCGCCGACATCAGCAGATCGAGCTGTTCGCCTTCGGGCAGTTCCCCGGCGCGCTCGGCGACGTAGCGGTGGCGGCGTAAAATCAGCGCCAGCTGCAAAAACAGCGCCTCCGCCAGCTGCATGGAGAGCAGGTCGGTTTTACGGCTTTCCTGCTCCAGCTGTAAAATCACGCCGCGCGCCAGCGCCATGCCGCGCGTGGTTAAACGCCAGTGAGCGCGGTAGTCGGCGTCGTCCAGCGGCAGCAGCTGCGACCAGTCGAGACCAAGGCGAAAGCGTTCAGGACAGTAGAGAATATTATCCAGCACCAGATCGTTTACCGACTCGTAGCTGTGGCAGTCGCTGTGCTGGATGTAGAAAAGGTCACCGCAGGTTACCAGCCAGGGGCGGTCGTTGAGCACATGCAGGCCGTTGCCGCGCCAGACAATGACGATTTCGCTGAATTCATGGCGATGCGGCGGGAAAGAGGGCTGCGGCGCACGATCGGCCACCGCGACCGGCATCGCCTCCGAGGGAAAGTAGTCCGCTTTCGCCAGTATCAGCGCCATATTTTTCTCCCTTTACCACATCTGCTGTCGCTCGGCGCGCGGCGCACAGCCAAATTCCCGGCGGAACAGCGTCGAAAAATGGTTGCTGTCGCCGAATCCGCACTGAAAAGCGATATCCGTGATGCGCATATCGCTGTGGCGCAGCAGGTGCCGCGCCTGTAACAGCCGCAGCCGGTTCAGATAACGCTGCGGCGTGCTGCCGGTTTGCTGCTTCAGCTGACGATGCAGCGTGCGCAGCGACAGCGAAAAGCGATCGGCCAGCGCATCCCAGTCGACATCTTCGCTGTAGTGTTCATTCAGCCAGTCAAGCAGCCGCAGCAGCCGCGCCTCCTGCGCGTCGCTCTCCTGTTCGCGACAGCCCTGGCGCAGCAGCACCAGCAGCTGCATAAAGGTCAGCTCCTGCCGCACGCGCTGTTCAGTGGCGTCGCCGCCGTCGGGCTCCTGCAACTGCGCCACCAGCGTCTTCGCCTGCGCCATCACCCGATTGCTGATGCGCCAGTGAGAAGGGTAGCGGCCATCGTGTTCCTGCGGCAGCAGATCCTGTAACCCGGCGAGAAAGCGAAACGCCTGCGGGCCGCGCCACAGCACGTTGGTTAAATAGAGGTTCTCGGTCTGCTCATAAAGGTGCCTGTCGTGATCGCGCACGAAACAGACGCAGCCGCCGCACAGCGACTGAGGCTGGCCGTTGAAGATATGGATGCCCGCCCCCTGTTCCACCAGCACGATCTCATGAAAATCATGGTGGTGTTCCGGGAATACGCCCTGCGGCGCTCGCGGCTCAACCGCCACCGGCAGGTCGCCGTCAGGAAAAAAGTCAGCGCTGTGTAACACGGTCATGATACGTCCTCGTTATTCTGCATGGGACCGATACTAGCCAGCGCGGGCTTAACTTACCTTGAATTTTGCACCGCAAAACAGGCTTAAGCGGTTAATTTTTCAAGAAACAGCTGAAAATCTTCAGAATTGCGGCAAGTGTCACATCGTTATGTCAGACGAGTGAAAAACAGAACTGTGAGTTGCTTCACGTCTTTCTTGACGCCCCTGCCAGCCGGACGCAAAGAGTGGCAGTGTCAGTAAGGTGGCGAATTCGCAGCATTTTACACTGGTGAGCATGTTTCATCAGGAAGCGAATCTTATGACGCACCGCAATTTTGTTGCCATCGACCTCGGCGCCTCGAGCGGCCGCATCATGCTGGCGCGCTACCAGCCGGAAGCGCAATCACTGACGCTGGAGCAGATTGGCCGTTTCGCCAACCGGCGTCATCAGTCGGAAGGGTATGACTGCTGGGATATCGACGCGCTGGAGCAGGCGATCCGTGACGGACTGGAGCAGCTGCTGGAGAGCGGGATCGTGCCGGAGAGCATCGGCATCGACACCTGGGGCGTGGACGTAGTGATGCTGAACCAGGCGGGCGAGCGCGTCGGCCTGCCGGTCTCTTACCGCGACAAGCGCACCCACGGCCTGATGGCGCAGGCGCAGCGCGAGCTGGGACGCGATCTTATCTGGCAACATACCGGCATCCAGTTTCTGCCTTTTAATACGCTTTATCAGCTGCGCGCCTTTAGCCAGACGCATCCCGATCTGGTGGACGAGGTCGCCCATGTGCTGATGATCCCGGATTATCTGCAATACCGGCTAACCGGACAGCTTAACTGGGAGTACACCAACGCCAGCACCACGCAGCTGCTTAACCTGAAAACCGGCGAATGGGACAGCGAACTGCTCCGCTGGGCGGGCGCGCGTGCGGCGTGGTTCGGCAAACCGCGTCAGCCGGGAACGCAGGTCGGCGAGTGGCAGAGCCGCAGCGGACTGCGCATTCCGCTGGTGGCGGTCGCCACGCACGATACCGCCAGCGCGGTGTTGGCGACGCCGCTGGGCGCGTCCGATGAGGCTTATCTCTGCTCCGGCACCTGGTCGCTGCTCGGCTTTGAAAGCGCGACGCCGTTCAACAGCGCCGCCGCGCTGAGCGCCAATATCACCAATGAAGGCGGGGCGGAAGGGCGTTACCGCGTGCTGAAAAACATTATGGGGCTGTGGCTGCTGCAGCGCGTCTGCGACGAGCTGCAAATTGAAGACCTCTGCGCGCTGATCGAGGAAGCCGCGCGTTATCCCGCCTGTCAGGCGATTATCGACGCCAACGACGCCCGCTACATCAATCCGGCCAGCATGGTGCGCGAAATTCAGGACGCCTGCGCGGAACAGGCGATGCCGGTGCCGCACAGCCCGGTCGCGCTGGCGCGGACCATTTTCGACAGCCTGGCGCTGCTCTATCGCGAGGTGATGGAGGAGCTGTCGGCGCTGCGCGGGTCACCCTTTAGCCGTCTGCATATTGTCGGCGGCGGCAGCCAAAACCCGCTGCTGAACCAGCTCTGCGCCAACGCCTGCCAGCTGCCGGTCAGCATCGGGCCGGTCGAGGCCTCCACGCTCGGCAATATCGGCAGTCAGCTGATCGCCCGCGGCGAGCTGGCGGACGTCGAGGCTTTCCGCCGCTGCGTTGCGCAAAATTTTCCATCCCGACTGATTAACCCTCTCACAGACAGCGCGCTAACCGACGGCTGGTCGCGTTTTCAGGCGCTGAAACAACCGCGTAAGGAATTATGCTTATGACCAGGCTTACAGAACAGGCTTTTGAACTGGCGAAACAGCGATTTGCCGATACCGGCGTCGATGTCGAAGCCGCCATGACCCAGCTGGATAAGATTCCGGTTTCCATGCACTGCTGGCAGGGCGACGACGTGCGCGGCTTTGAAAACCCGCAGGGCGCGCTGACCGGCGGCATTCAGGCCACCGGCAACTATCCGGGACGCGCGCGCAACGCCGACGAGCTGCGCGCCGACGTGGATCTGGCGCTGGGGCTGATCCCCGGCCCGAAACGCTTCAACCTGCACGCCATCTATCTTGAAAGCGACAAACCGGTGGATCGCAATGAAATTGAACCGCAGCACTTCGCTAACTGGGTGAGCTGGGCGAAAGAGCGTCAGCTCGGCCTCGATTTCAACCCTACCTGCTTTTCGCATGCGCTGAGCACGGACGGTTTTACGCTTTCTCACGCCGATGCGGGCATCCGTCAGTTCTGGATCGATCATTGTAAAGCCAGCCGTAAAATCTCTGCGTGGTTCGGTGAACAGCTGGGCACGCCGTCGGTAATGAATATCTGGGTGCCGGACGGCATGAAAGATCTCACTATCGATCGCTTTGCGCCGCGCCAGCGGCTGATGCAGTCGTTGGATGAAGTGCTGATCGAGAAACTTAATCCGGCGCATCATATCGACGCGGTGGAGAGCAAGCTGTTCGGCATCGGCGCGGAAAGCTATACCGTCGGCTCAAACGAATTCTGCCTGGGCTACGCCGCCAGCAGGCAAACCGCGCTGACGCTGGATGCCGGCCATTTCCATCCCACCGAGGTGATCTCCGACAAAATTTCCACCGTCATGCTCTACGTGCCGCGCCTGCTGCTGCACGTCAGTCGCCCGGTGCGCTGGGACAGCGATCATGTGGTGCTGCTGGATGATGAAACCCAGGCGATCGCCCAGGAGATCGTGCGGCAGAAGCTGTTCGATAAAGTGCATATCGGCCTCGATTTCTTCGACGCCTCGATTAACCGCATCGCCGCCTGGGTGATCGGCACACGCAACGCGAAAAAAGCGCTGCTGCGGGCGCTGCTGGAACCGACCGACAAGCTGCGGTCGCTGGAGGCGGCGGGCGACTATACCGCGCGCCTGGCGCTGCTGGAAGAACAGAAGTCGCTGCCCTGGCAGGCGGTATGGGAGATGTGGTGCCTGCGCCATGATGTCCCGGCGGATGCAGGCTGGCTGCGCAACGTGCGCGACTATGAAGAACAGACCCTCAGTCAACGGTAAGGATGACGCTATGCAATCGATTCTTTCTTCCTGGTTCGTCCAGGGAATGGTGAAGGCCACCAGCGATATGTGGCTGAAGGGGTGGGACGAACGCAACGGCGGCAACGTCACCATGCGTCTGCTGCCGGAAGAGGTGGCGCCCTTTAAACAGGATTTCGTCGCCGATCCGCGCTGCATTGAACTCAGCCGCCCGGCGCCGGGCCTGGCGAACGACTGGTTTATCGTCACCGGCTCCGGTAAGTTTTTTCGCAACGTTCAGCTTGATCCGGCGGACAGTCTGGCGCTGCTGCAGGTGGATGAAAAGGGCCTCTCTTATAAAATTCACTGGGGGCTGACGAACGGCGGCGTGCCGACCTCGGAGCTGGCCTCGCACTTTCAGTCGCACAGCGTGCGCAAACAGCTGACCAACGGCGCGGATCGGGTAATCATGCACTGCCACGCCACCAACTTTATGGCGCTGAGCTATGTGGTGGAGCTGGACTCGGCGCGCTTTACCCGGCTGCTGTGGGAAGGCAGTACCGAGTGCCTGGTGGTGTTTCCCGACGGCGTCGGCATCGTGCCCTGGATGGTACCCGGCACCGACGAGATAGGCGACGCCACCGCGCAGCAGATGCAGTCTCACAGTCTGGTGATGTGGCCTTTCCACGGCATCTTCGGCGCCGGGCCGACGCTGGATGAGACCTTCGGCCTGATCGATACTGCCGAGAAGTCGTCCGAGGTACTGGTGAAGGTGATATCGATGGGCGGTCTGCGCCAGAGCATCACCACCGAACAGCTGATCGCGCTGGGGAAACGCTTTAACGTTAACCCGTGGCAGGCGGCACTGGACACGGGGCCGGCTCATGTTGCGTAAAGCCTTTGTGATGCAGGTCTACCCGCACTGTCATCAAGCCTATCAGCAGCGGCATTCGCCTATTTGGCCGGAACTGGAGCAAACGTTAAAGGAACATGGCGCGCATCACTACAGCATTTTTCTCGATGAGCGCCGCAGCCTGCTGTTTGCCTGTGTGGAAATAGAATCAGAGGCGCGCTGGGAAGCGGTGGCGCAGACAGAGGTGTGTCAGCGCTGGTGGGCGTCAATGCGCGAGCTGATGCCTGCGAACCCTGATAACAGCCCGGTAAGCCAGCCGTTAAAAGAAGTTTTTTATCTGGCGTAGCGCTGACGCGCCTGGCTTGAAACGTTGGCCGGCAACCCACCCGCATGCTGAAAAGCGATACGGAGAGGGGCGTAGCACAGGGATGCAGCGGAACCGGCGAGGCTGAAATAAAAGAGGGCGGATATTACTATCCGCCCTCTTTAGGTTTATCAGCCGTTGCTGCGCAGTTGCGGATAGCGACGGAAGATGAAAATGCACCAGAACAGCGCCAGCAGCCCGATGATCGCGCCGACGTTGCCGACATCCGCCATCTTAAAGTGCAGGCTCACCTGGTTTCCGAGCAGCGCACCCGCGCCGATGCCGATATTGTAGATGCCGGAAAACAGCGACATCGCCACGTCGGTGGCGTCCGGCGCCAGCGACAGCACGCGCACCTGCATCGCCAGGCCGATGATCATCATGCCCATGCCCCAGATAATGCACAGCACCGACACCGCGAACGGATGCACCGCCGCGAACAGCAGCAGTCCCATACAGAGCGTAATCAAGCCGATAGCGCTCAGCAGCAGCGCGGAAGGAAACTTATTGCCCAGCACGCTAAAGATAATGCTGCCCACAATGCCCGCAGAGCCGAAGATCAACAGCAGGAAGGTGGTGAAGTTCTCGCCCTGAGAAGCGATGATCTGCATAAACGGCTCGATATAGCTGTAGGCGGTGTAGTGTGCCGTCACCACCAGCGTCACCAGCAGATACATGCTGACCAGGGCCGGGCGCTTAAACAGCATCGGCACGCTGCTGAGCGAACCGGTATGCTCGCTGGGCAGCTTCGGCAGCAGCTTAATCAGCATCAGCATCAGCACCAGCGCCGAAGCGCCAATCATGCCAAAGGTGATGCGCCATCCCAGATACTGACCAATAATGCGGCCAATCGGCACGCCTAACACCATTGCCAGCGCGGTACCGGTCGCCAGCATACTCAGCGCCTGGGTTTTTTTACCAGCGGGGGCGACGCGGATCGCCAGCGAGGCGGTGATGGACCAGAATACCGCATGCGCCAGCGCAATGCCGATGCGTGACGCCACCAGCACCCCAAAATTCCACGCCATCAGCGACAGAATATGGCTCAGGGTAAAGATGATAAAAATGCCTGTCAGCAGCAGTCGACGCTCCATATTGCGCGTCGCCAGCATCAGCGGCAGCGACATTAGCGCCACCACCCAGGCGTAAATAGTCAGCATTACACCGACTTCCGGCGTTTTCATTGAGAATGAGGCGGCGATATCAGAAAGCAGACCCACCGGCACAAATTCAGTGGTATTAAAAATAAAAGCTGCCACAGCCAGAAGGACAACGCGTAGCCAGGCCGTTTTGCGGGATACAGGTGTTTGCATGGGATTAAATCAATGCCAGACGCTAAAACAGTAAACAGGATTGATGCATTTATCACCAAAGAGTGATGTGCATCACATTTGTGGTCTATTGTGGTCGATTTATAGCAAGAGCGAAACAGGGAGGTTAAAAAAATTATCGTCCATTGCAGGCGCATAGCAGCGCCGCGTCTTCAGAAAGCTGGACAGATAAGCTTCATTCACGTGCTTTCAGGCGCCGCGCACTGGCTTAACGGCGCGGCGCTGGCGTGTTAAGAACGGGTTTTAACAGGAGAACTGGGGCGCAGAGGGCAGCGCGATCTTTCTTGTCGATTTCTTAATCGGGCGTTGGCCGCAGTTTTCGCAAATTTCAGCTTGCGGATAGTATTTGCGCGCCTGCTTTACTGCATCCAGCTGGGCGTAAAATGTGCCGAGAAAAAAACGATTTTCTAATGGCGGCAAGCGAGAGCAGTTGGCGGTATGTACCAGATGAATACGCGCCATCCCCGCTTTCTTATTAACATAATAGTAATTAGACATCTTCAACCCATTTACTGTGAAATAAATTGCAACATAATGATTTTAATATAGCGGATTTCTACAAAATGCCAATTGCCGTTATTTTTCAGCGAAAAAAAGAGAAGCAGAAAGCTTTTTTGATGATAAT
>NZ_JANION010000150.1:0-21926 GCF_024610815.1 Mixta sp. | reverse complement strand
GTAATAACGACCACACTGTTAATGGCGTTAATCCTGGTGACCATTTATCTGTTCTGGTTCCGCACGCCGCTCTTATTGCTGAAAGAACGCGGCTTTTTCTTCGCCAATGTCTGGATTCATTATGACCGCATAAAAGGTATGAATTTATCGGAGGATGGCGTTCTGGTTATTCAGCTTGAACAGAAGCGGCTGCTTATCAAGGTTAAAAAGCTGGACGATCTGGAAAGAATTTATCAAACAATGATTGAAAATCAATAAGATAAAATATAGCCAATGGCATATTCATATTGCTAAATTTTAGCTCAGACAGGGATGGGGCTGTTTAACTTTTTACCATTCACTTAACATCGTCAGCCTTATTTTTTACGCCCGCTTAGCATCCCTGCGGCGTTAATCCGTACAATATTTCCGCCATTATCAATTTATTTTGACACGAAATGATAATGTGGTAAGGTGAGCGCCGTTATTGGGGAGTAGCCGATTTCTGTTAATACAGAAATGCACCTGTCAACATACTCGTTGTTAATTCAACGTGGCGCGTGCGACCGTTTTGGTAGGCGAGACCATTGACCGATGTGCCTGTCTGGTTGGGAAGGCGCATCTGGTTATGGTATTCCCGGCCGAGGTTACGACTTCGATGAACTTTTCCGCTCTGCTTATCCTTTCGTTTGGCATGTCTATGGACGCGTTTGCCGTCGCTATCGGTAAAGGCGCCGCCCTGCAACGTCCGCGCTTACGTGAAGCGCTGCGCACCGGGCTTATCTTTGGCGCAATCGAAACGTTGACGCCGCTGATCGGCTGGAGTCTCGGTCAGTTCGCCACCCAATTCGTCGCCCGCTGGGATCACTGGATCGCTTTCACCCTGCTCTGCTTTTTAGGCGGCCGCATGGTGATTGAAGGCTGTCGTCAACACACCGCGCCCTGCGAGCCGGTGCAGCAGCACGGTTTGCTGCTGCTGGCGACCACCGCCGTCGCCACCAGCCTGGACGCGATGGCGATCGGCGTCAGCCTGGCGTTTTTGCAGGTGAATATTCTGCTTACCGCCCTGCTGATCGGGCTCTGCACTTTTACCATGACGACGATCGGCATGCTGATTGGCCGTCTGATTGGTCCCCTGCTTGGCAAACGCGCCGAAATCCTTGGCGGCGCCGTGCTGATCTTCATCGGCGCACAGATGCTGTGGCAGCATTTCGCCTGAGGCGCGCCGCCAGCCAATATCCGCCTTTATTCTTCGCTTAGCTACGCCGCCAGAGACGCACCATAAAATCTGCTTCGCTTTGAAACTGTTCGCTTTCACGCAGCTGGCGCCAGACGTCGGGCGTGGCGCGCCATGCGAACGGCGTCATTTGTAGCAGCGTCGTCGCATCGTTGCCTGACAGCGCCAGCGGATAATCTAACTGCTGCTCATCTGCAAGCGTAAATCCCGGCAGACGCTCTTCCGCCGTCTCGTGCAGCTTCACCTGGGCATAAATCAGCGCCTTAAACTGCAACAGATGCCGCGGCCCCGGCGTGACGGTCAACAAACAGCCGCCGCTGCGCACTACGCGCGCCAGCTCCTCCGCCTTGCAGGGCGCGTAAATACGCAGCACGCCGTCCAGCGACGCGTCGGCAAAAGGAAGGCGGTGGCTGGAGGCGACGCAGAAATCGATATGGCGATAGCGCTTCGCCGCGGCGCGAATAGCGACTTTCGCTACGTCGAGTCCGCATACGCGCGCCTGCTCCCCTAACGCCCCGGCAACCGCAGCGGTGTAGTAGCCTTCGCCGCAGCCTATATCCAGCACCGTCGCCGTCGCAGGCAAATGCTGCGCCAGCAGCGAGGCGACACGTTGTTGAAGCTGCTGATAGTGGCCAGCGTCGAGAAACTGGCGCCGCGCCTGGATCATTTCCGCGCTGTCGCCCGGTTCACGGGAGCGTTTATGCTGAACCGGCAGCAGATTGACATAACCTTCTTTCGCCTGGTCGAACTGATGCTGTTGCGCGCAGTGCCAGCTGTGATGAACCAGCGTCAAGGGCTGGTGACAGAGGGGACAAAGATAGTGCATAACTCTTTCTCTGGCTGAATCAGGCGCGCAGTTTACACGCTGAGGTGAACAGCGTCACCCGCCAAAAAGAAAGGCCCCGGCGATAAACCGGGGCCTTTGCATCATCTCTAAGCTGTACGCTGAGGGTACAGCGCAGACGTTGCGATGTTATCAGATCGCCACAACGTTAACCGCTGCCGGGCCTTTCTGACCATCCTGAATTTCGAACTCAACGTTCTGACCTTCAGCCAGCGTTTTGAAACCATTACCCTGAATAGCAGAGAAGTGAACGAACACATCTTTGCTACCGTCCGCCGGCGTAATGAAGCCAAAACCTTTGGATTCGTTAAACCACTTCACCTGACCTTTAATTTTTGCCATCTTCGTAATTCCTTTGAATGTTTATTTGCCCGGAGGCGACTGACAGAAAACCAGAGACACGACTGAATGAGGCACTAATATAAGGTTCGGCAAGGAAGCGGTATTCAACGTCAACGTCTTTACTCGTTACTTCTTTACTGAATATGCCATACATAAACAGAGCTGTACCTCGTTTTGCTTAATAGCGTTATCACATATTCGATAATTTATGGCAAGTTATTTTTAAACAGCGATAGACCTGTCGCACAGTTATTGCAAACTCATCACATCCTTTGCACATTTATGCATTAGGCCACAGCAGATAAATCCCGAAGGCCACGCTTTTTTATGCGTATTTCACTACACGCGTCCAGCACACCATGGGCCTGAAGAGACGTGCGTCTCTGTTACAGCCTTGCCAGCGTGCCACTTTGCCACAGGATTGTTGCATAATTATGGCACAGTAAATGCACATAATAATCCTTTTCTTACCAGTGTCGCAGGGCCAAAAAAAACAAGAGGATTTGTCAGGCCGACCGGCTTGAGGAAAAGGATACGCGCGTTTTGCACCAAAAAAGAATATATATAAAGTGATCTGCCCCAAATTAATGCAACGCTATTCCCGGCAGGTTATTTCAGAAAGTTGAATAAGGCAGGTTTATACCCAGAGCGAAGTTTCTGAGTCGTTAAATTCAACGCTGCCTTTATAAGATTAATCTTGGTTTATTTTATTCAGGCTGGCGCTTTCGCCTATTTTCCATGGCCGAAAGCGCGTGTTATCCAGACCGGCCGCCGCCAGCGCGCGCGCCAGTTCTGCGGGCGCCTCATCAAGCGCCTCATCGGCCAGTTCAAATACGCCCCAATGGATAGGGATAGTCAACGGCGCGCCGATCGCTTTGTGCAACGAAACCGACTGCTGCGGGTCCATATGCTGACCCTGCATGAACCAGCGTGGCGCCCAGGCGCCGATCGGCAGCGCTGCAAGATTAAAAGGTCCAAGACGCTGCGCGATTTGCAGCAAATTTTCAGAATATCCGCTGTCGCCGGAAAACCAGAAATTAAGCGTGGCGGTTGAAATCGTCCAGCCGCACCAGAGCGACCGGTTACGATCTTTCAGAGTGCGCATGCTCCAGTGACGCGCTGGCACGGCGTGAAAAGTGACGCCATGCCGCTGCGTTTGCTGCCACCAGTCCAGCTGTACGACGTTTTTTGCTCCTGCGCGACGAAACCAGGGTTCCAGTCCCAGCGGCACGATAAACTGCACATCTGGAAATCGACGCAAAATCGCCGCGATGGTCGGTCGGTCAAGGTGATCATAATGGTTATGGGAAATCAGCACCCAGTCGAGCGATGGCAGGTTCTCAATCTTTAGCGGCGCGGGCGTTTTGCGCTTCGGGCCGTAAAAACGCAGTGGAGAAGCCCTGAGCGAGAGCGCCGGATCGATTAATCCGTAGCGTTGATTAATACGCAGCATCAGCGCCGCATGGCCCAGCCACCAGATCGTATCCTCATCGCCGCCTAAATCGGCGGGCTGCCACCACTGCTGCGTAAAAGCCCTGTAGCCCTGCTGCGGCGCCGCTGGCAACCCTTGCGCCTTACGCTCTTTACGCCAGCGTTGCAGATCGCCCGGCTGGCGCTGCTCAGCCTCCAGGTTGCGAAATCCTTCTGAAGTATGGTGCGGCCTGGACGCATCGTACCAGGGATTTTGCCATTTCATCCTGCCACTCCTTACTCTCTACAGATAATTATCGTTCAGGGATCAGGCGGGTAAAGTCCTGCTCCGCGCTCTCTTCCGCGCCGTTCTCTTCCGTACAGAGCGTCTGTTCTGTCAGCCGTTGTAGCATGGCCGTCTGCTTTTTCTGCTCCTCAAGCAGCGCTTGCAGCAGGCGAACCTGCTCGTTGGCGCGCACGCTGGCGCGATTGACATAAAACCAGGCGATCAGCCCAACCAGTGCAAATGCGATTCCGCTGATGAGCGGCATCAAACTCGCGCCGCCGTTTAATTCGTTCATAACAGCCTCTGTTTGTTATTCATTTCGCGGACGATTTTACCCGGAAGCGAGGGAATTGATAGCCGACGCGCCCCTGTTCGACGACGCTTTAAGCATCCTCCGATCGATTCCGCCGCCGCGCCGCGCTATGCTGCCCCTCTTCCGGCAGCGAAACGGGAAGCTTGCCATTTTTACAGGAAGATAAAATGAAAATATTGCTTCGAATTGTGAGTTTACTGGCCGTTGTCTGGCTAGGCTTGTTGTTCACTGGCTATGGCGTACTGACCGGCAGCCACAAAAATGCTGCTGGCATTGGCCTGCAGTGCCAGTATTTGACGGCACGGGGAATGATTAAAGCACAGTACCTGCACAGCGACAGCGGTTTTATCGGCGTAGCCGACTGCCCGCTGCTGAGAAAAACGTCTGAAATGGTGGACAGCAACGAATAGCTTGTTTAAGCGGCGCCCGTAACGGCGCCGCGTCGTTATGGATTAGAAAGGATAGTCGTGGTAGCCCAGCTGCGCGGAGAGCGTGCGCCCGGCGCGATGCAGCATCGCGACATACTCGTGCTTGCGCTCTTCTGAGAAACGGATGGTCGGAAAAGAGATGCTCATCCCGGCGATCACCACGCCGAAGCGGTCGAAAACCGGCACCGCGATACAGCGCAACCCCTCTTCCTGCTCTTCGTTATCCTCGCCGAAGCCCTGCGCTTTCACGACATCCAACACCTCCAGCAACGCTTCTTCACTGCCAAGCGTATGCGGCGTGCTGCGGCGGAATTCCACCTCTTTTAAAATATCATGCACCTCGGCGCGGTCGCGCCAGGCCAGCAGCACTTTGCCGATCGCGGTGCTGTACAGCGGATTGCGGCGGCCGATACGCGAATACATACGCAGGTTATAAAGCGAATCGATCTTATGGATATAGACAATGCTGTCTTCTTCCAGCGCGCCCAGGTGAATCGTCTCTTTCGTCAGGCGCGACAGTTCGCGCATTTGCACGTCCGCGCTGCGGATCAAATCGACGTTCTGCAACGCTTTCGCGCCCAGCTCAAACAGCTTTAGCGTCAGCGCATATTTTTCCGATTCACCTTCTTGAGAAACATAGCCCAGCGACTTCATCGTCTGAAGAAAACGATAAACCGTGCTTTTCGACATCATCACGCGCTGGGACAGTTCGGTAATGCCATTTTCGCGCTCTTCGCCAAGCGCCTGCAGGATGCCAAACACTTTCAATACGGAAGAGACCGAATCCGGCTGTTTATCTGCGTCTGCATTCGCCATAGAGAAACCTTTTTGAAATTGTTTTATTTAAAATGGAACGCCATTTCCAGTATACGTGGCTGAGTTATCGTCAGGCAATACGTTAGCGTGACCGTGGACACATCTGTAAGGACTTTTTATTAGCAGAAAGATGCATTAGGGTAAAAAAATCATTAGCATGATGATATTCACCCCCATTAATTTCCCATTATGCCCGTAACTTCACAGATGGATGGCTTACCGCTGCCGCGCCGCTATGGCGCCATCGCCGCGATCGCCTTAGGTATTACCGTTGCCGTGCTTGACGGCACCATTGCCAACGTCGCGTTGCCGACTATCGCCAGCGAACTGCATGCCAGCCCGGCGGAGTCGATCTGGATCATTAACGCTTATCAGCTGGCGATTATCGTCTCGCTGCTTTCCTTCTCTTTTTTAGGCGATCTGCTCGGTTACCGGCGCATTTACCAGGCCGGTCTGCTGCTGTTCAGCGCCACGTCGCTGCTCTGCGCCTTTTCTGACTCGCTCGGTATGTTGACCTTCGCGCGCATCCTGCAGGGCTTTGGCGGCGCGGCGCTGATGAGCGTTAACACTGCGCTCATCCGTATTATCTATCCTCAGCGCTATCTGGGCCGCGGCATGGCGATTAACGCGCTGATCGTCGCCGTTTCCAGCGCCGCAGGACCGACGGTAGCGGCGGCGATTCTGGCGGTCGCCTCGTGGAAATGGCTGTTCCTGATCAATGTGCCGGCCGGCGCGCTGGCACTGCTGTTCGCCCTGCGCTTTCTGCCCGACAACCCGCAGAAGACGACCGGCCAGCGCTTTGATGTGCTTAGCGCGATTATGAACGCGTTAACCTTCGGCCTGCTGCTTTCCGCGTTGAGCGGCGCGGCGCAGGGACAGGATTACCGCATTATTCTTGCCGAATTGCTGGGGCTGCTGATCGTCGGCACGCTGTTTATTCGCCGCCAGCTGACCATGACCAGCCCGCTGTTGCCGGTGGATCTGCTGCGCATTCCCATCTTTTCACTGTCGATCTGCACATCGGTCTGCTCCTTTCTGGCGCAGATGCTGGCGATGGTCTCTCTGCCATTCTTTTTGCAGAGCGTCATTGGCCGCAGCGAAGTAGAAACGGGCCTGCTGTTAACGCCCTGGCCGCTGGCGACCATGATCATGTCCCCCATCGCCGGACGGCTGCTGGAACGCTTTCATGCCGGGCTGCTGGGCGGCATTGGTCTGGCAATCTTCGCCTTCGGGCTGTTCGCGCTCGCCTGGCTGCCTGCCGCGCCGGGCGATGGCGATATTATCTGGCGTATGGTGCTGTGCGGCGCCGGCTTTGGCCTGTTTCAGTCGCCAAATAACCACACGATTATCTCAGCGGCGCCACGACATCGCAGCGGCGGCGCCAGCGGAATGCTGGGCACTGCGCGTCTGCTGGGGCAAACCAGCGGCGCGGCGTTAGTGGCGCTGATGTTTAACCTGTTCGGCCAGCATGGGACGCACGCGTCGCTGCTGCTGGCGGGCCTGTTCTCTTCCGTCGCCGCGCTGTTCAGTCTGTCGCGCATGCGTCAACCCGCACACGGCGGGCAATAAAAAACCCTCGTCAGAGGGTTATAGCGAACAGAAAAAAGGCGACCCGCAGGTCGCCTTTTTTTATTTCAGGTACTGGCCGCTACGCAGCGCTTCGATACGTTTATCCAACGGCGGGTGCGACATAAAGAACTCGCTCAGCGACTTTCCTTTGCCGTTGATGCAGAACGCCATCATGCTGCCCGGTTCCTGCGGCTCATAGCTGGTCTTCAACCGCTGCAGCGCCGCAATCATCTTCTCACGCCCCACCAGACGCGCAGATCCTGCGTCAGCGTGGAACTCACGATGACGTGAGAACCACATGGTGATCATGCTGGCCAGAATGCCGAACAGCAGTTCCAGCACCATGGAGACCGCGAAGTAGACCAGCGGGTTACCGTTGCTGCTCTCTTCATCTTCCCGGTTGCCGGACAGGAAGCCTGCCGCCACCTGCGCGATAATGCGGGAAATGAAAATCACGAAGGTGTTCACAATGCCCTGGATCAGCGTCATGGTCACCATGTCGCCGTTGGCGATATGGCTGATTTCATGCGCCAGCACCGCTTCCGCCTCGTCACGGCTCATGTTCTGCAACAGACCTGTCGACACCGCCACCAGCGACGCATCGCGGCGCGCGCCGGTCGCGAACGCATTGATGTCAGGCGCATGGTAGATAGCCACCTGCGGCATGGCGATACCCGCCTGCTGCGCCTGTTGTGCCACCGTGTTCATCAGCCAGCGTTCCGTTTCGTTACGCGGCTGCTCAATCACCTCACCGCCGACGGAACGCAGTGCCATCCATTTCGACATCAGCAGTGAAACAAACGCACCGCCAAAGCCAAACAGACCTGCCATAATCATCAGGCCCTGCACACTGCTTGACTGAATTCCTGTCAGGCTCAGTATCAGCCCGAAAACCAACATTACGGCAAGGTTGGTCAGCAGGAAAAGAGCAATACGCATCATAAACTTTCATCTTCCTCAGTTAACTAAGCGCCCATGCGCGGATATACATCGTAGGGTCATCGCGTAGCATTTCAAGCATCCTTAACGTTTAAGTGTCTAAAAAGACATAACTTTACATTTTGTCGCACTCTTTTTTAACCGCTTCCTGCGCAACCGATCGGCGCAGCTAAACAAAACGGCGGAAAAAGAAAAGGCACCGCTTGCGCAGTGCCTTTTTTTCGTTCCGTTTAAAGCGGCGCTATTTACTGACCGCCGCTTTATCCGTCGGCTGCTCCGGCTTCAGATGCGCCAGATCGTTGGCGATTTTCACCGTTTCGTCGAGATAAGGATCGGGCTCTTTATAATCCTTCGGCAAATCGTCGAGCTTCGCCAGCGGCTTCTTCCCTTCCGCCTTATAGCGCGCGTTGATGCGCTCCAGACGCAGCGCGTCATCTTCCTGATTCTCTTTCTCGCGCTGGGCGAGATTGAGCGACACGATGTTGCGTTTGTCCTTCATGGCGTTAAAGCGCTGAATGTCCTTGATGATGTACTGGAATTCAGCATCTTTCGCGATGCGATCTTCATGCGCTTTGGTCAGCTGCGGCACCAGATCGCTCAGGTCGCCCGATTTGGTGTAGCTCGCCGCATCGATGCTGTCCCACGGCAGGGCGTTATCTTCGAACTTCTCGCCGGTTTCCGCCGCTTCGACGCCGGTTGGCATCAGCAGATCGGGCGTTACGCCCTTACGCTGGGTGCTGCCGCCGTTGATACGGTAGAATTTCTGAATGGTGTACTGCACCGATCCCAATGCCGGCCACTCCGGGCGCAGCATCTGATCATAGATGCGGTTCAACGAACGATACTGCTGCACGGTGCCTTTGCCGAAGGTCGGTTCGCCGACAATCAGCGCACGACCGTAATCCTGCATCGCCGCCGCGAAAATTTCCGACGCCGAGGCGCTGAAGCGGTCAACCAGGACTACCAGCGGGCCTTTGTAGTAGACGACGCCGTCGGTATCGCTGTCTTCGCGCACCTTGCCGTTGTTGTCGCGCACCTGCACGACCGGACCGCTGGGAATAAACAGGCCGGAGAGCGAGACCGCCTCGGTCAGCGCGCCGCCGCCGTTGGTGCGCAGATCAATCACTACGCTGTCAACGTGCTGCTTTTGCAGTTTCTGCAGCTGCACTTTCACATCGTCGGTCAGGCCGACGTAGAAGCCGGGAATATCCAGCACGCCGACCTTCTCTTTGCCGACGTTATGCACGCTCATCTTCACCGCGCGATCTTCCAGGCGGATCTTTTCGCGCGTCAGCGTAATGGTGCGGGTTTTGGTGCCTTTGCCGGCCGGCAGGATCTCCAGACGCACGCGGCTGCCCTTCGGCCCTTTAATTTTCGCCACGACGTCATCCAGACGCAGCCCGATAACATCCTCAATCGGCTTGCCCGGCTGTCCAACGCCGACGATGCGATCGCCGACGTTCAGCGCCTTGCTTTTCGCCGCAGGGCCGCCTGCCACCATCGAGTTGATGACCGTATAGTCCTCATCCATCTGCAGCACTGCGCCGATGCCTTCCAGCGACAGGCTCATCTCGGTATTGAACTGCTCGGTATTGCGCGGCGAGAGATAGTTGGTATGCGGATCGATCTCGTGGGCGAAAGCGTTCATCGCCAGCTGGAACACATCCTCGCTGTTGCTCTGCGCCAGACGACGGATCGCGGAGTTGTAGCGTTTGGTGAGAATATCTTTAATTTCGTCGTCTTTCTTGCCGGTCAGCTTCAGGCTGAGCTGATCGTACTTCACCTTGGCGTCCCATAACGCGTTCAGTTCAGCTGCATCTTTCGGCCATGGCGCCTTGCTGCGATCGGTATCGATAGTATCGTTACCGTTAAAATTCATCGGCTTGCTCAGGATCGACAGGGCGTACTGATAGCGCTCGAAACGGCGTTTTTGCGCCAGATTGAAAAGATCGTAGAACACCGTCAGCTTGCCGCTGCGCAGTTCATCGCCCAGCGTGGTCTTTTTATCGGCGAACTGCGCCACGTCCGAAGCCAGCAACACATTGTGGCTGTAGTCGAGCATGTTCAGATAGCGGTCAAAGATTTTTGCCGAAAACTGCTGGTCGAGGTCGAACTGGCGATAATGTGAGCGGGTAAAGCGTGAAGTAACGCGTTCGCTAACGGTGGCATGCTGCGGCTCTTCCTGCAGCTGCGGAATTTGATCCGCGCGGGTAATGCTGTCAGCGGCAATGGCGTGACCTGCCAGAAGCAGGCCAGCCATCACGCTCATCTTAAAAAATGTGTTCATGCCCTGGGTGGCCTCCGTTTCAGAACTGTAAGTGTTCTGCGCGTACGATCATTGCCAGGCCGGAAGCCAGCTGCACACGAACGCCATCCTTAGAGATCTCAAGAACGGTGGCGTCCATTGCATTTTTACCGGCTTTAACTTTGATGCTCTGGCCAGGCTGCAATGCGGAGGTGTCGGTCACAGGCTGTGTACGCGGCGGGCGCTGACGAGGTGCGGCGGCGCGTTCCTGAACCGGGCGCGCATCGTTAGCGCGAGCTTTGCGGGCGGGTTGGCCTTCGCCTTCGGCTGGCTTGCGGGCGGCCGCTTTACGCGGGCGGCGCGCAGGCGCGTCTTCGCCAGCTTCACGTTTTTTCGCCTGCTGCTGCTGACGCTGCTGCTGAACGCGGGCTTTCGCCTCTTCAAGCTGCTTGCGCGCATGTTCAACATGCTGCTCTTCCAGCTCGCCGCAAGCATTGCCGTCCAGATCGACGCGGGTCGCACCCGCTTTGACGCCGTACAGATAGCGCCAGCTTGAGGTGTACAGACGCAGCGCTGAACGCAGCTGCGTCTTGCTCAGGTTCATTTCGCCCTGAACACGTTCGACGAGGTCTTGAAAGATACCGATTTTGAGCGGACGCGCTTCACCTTCGGCACTAAAGCAGTGCGGAAAACGTTCCGCAAGCCAGGCGATGACTTCTTTACTGCTATTCAACTTAGGTTGATTTTCCATGAAATTTCCTGATTACAACGGGTTTGCCAACCAGCGCGGGCATGAACAGGCGACATTATAATGACCCCATCGGCAATTGCTACGAAATCCAGCGCTTTAGCTGCGATTCATATTAATAAATTTTTTCACATCGCTATTGGCCAGCACGTCACAAAGCCCGTCGGTAAAGGTTTGCAGGCCGATTTCATCTTCACTATCAAAGCGGTTGAACACCGTGCTGTCGATATCCAGCACGCCAATCACCTCGCCGTCGACAATCAGCGGCAGCACGATTTCAGCATTGCTGGCCGCGTCGCAGGCGATATGGCCCGGAAACGCATGCACGTCGTCCACGCGCTGTACTTTCTTTTCCGCCACCGCCGTGCCGCAGACGCCGCGGCCCACCGGAATGCGCACACAGGCGATTTTCCCCTGGAACGGCCCCAGCACCAGCGTTTTTTCTTCCGTCAGCAGGTAGAAGCCCGCCCAGTTAACGCCTTCCAGACGCTCAAACAGCAGCGCGCTGCTGTTGCCCAGCGCAGCGAGAAAACTGGTTTCACCGGCAATCAGCGCACGGAGATCGCGGTTGAGATCGTGATAAAATTCTTGTTTGTTCATTTCCTGACCATAGTAAAAGCAATCGGACGGCTACAAAGTGCCGTCCGGTAAAATAAGCATTAAATATCCACCGCCACAAGGTGAATCATTCCAATAGTTAATATAACCTTAGATTCTTGCGGATCGGATTATCAAAACGGGCTATGCCCCTCAGCGTCCGTTTTGCGCCGTTTTAAGGACCGTGCATACCTGCAGCACGAGGGACACTGCTTTTAATATATGAAAATACATACTATCAGTCACGTTCTGCCCCGTGAACGTTATCAGCGTTGTCCGCAATGCGATACCCTTTTTTCCTTACCAGATGTGAAATCTCGTCAGACGGCCCACTGCCCACGCTGCAACGCCAAAGTGCTTAACGGACGCGACTGGTCGATGACGCGTCTGACGGCAATGGCGGTCGCGATGTTTTTATTGATGCCTTTCGCTTTTACCGAGCCGCTGATTGAGATACGCCTGCTCGGCACCCCTATTCGCGCCAGCCTGCTGGCGGGCATTATGCAGATGACCGAACAGGGCGACGTGCTGACCGCGGCGATGGTGGCGTTCTGTACTATCGGCGCGCCGGCCACGCTGGTGGCGGCCATCGCCTTCCTCTTTTTCGGCGATCGCCTCGGCATGAATCTGCGTCCGGTACTGCTGATGCTGGAGCGCCTGAAAGAGTGGGTGATGCTCGATATCTATCTGGTCGGCATCGCCGTCGCCTCGATTAAGGTCAAGGATTACGCCGATATCGCCGTCGGCTACGGGCTGGTGGCATTTGTTGCGTTGATGGTGCTCAGCCTGCTGACCATGATTCACCTTAACATGGAACAGCTGTGGCACCGCTTTTACCCGCAGCCGGAGCCGGATGTGGCGCCGGAAAAGCTGCAAATTTGCCTGAACTGCCATCACACCGGCCTGCCCGACGATCGCGGACGCTGCCCGCGCTGCCACACCCGGCTGGCGCATCGTCGTCCTCATAGCCTGCAAAAATCCTGGGCGGCGCTTATCTCCGCGATCGTGCTACTGATTCCGGCCAATCTGCTGCCGATCTCAATTATCTACCTGAACGGCGGACACCAGGAGGACACCATTTTCTCCGGTATTCTTTCGCTCGGCTCCGGCAATATTCCGGTGGCGGCGATCGTGTTTATCGCCAGCATTCTGGTGCCGTTCACCAAAGTGTTGGTCCTGCTGGTATTGTTGATCAGCATTCATTTTCGCTGCCAGCAGGGACTAAAAACCCGCATTCGATTATTGCGTCTGGTCACCTGGATCGGGCGTTGGTCTATGCTGGACCTGTTTGTTATTTCGTTAACCATGTCGCTGGTTAATCGCGACCAGCTGCTGGCTTTTACAATGGGACCGGCCGCCTTCTACTTTGGCGCCGCGGTAATTTTAACTATCCTTGCCGTTGAATGGCTGGATAGCCGTCTGATTTGGGATGCTCATGCAACACACGCCGACTACACCGACTAGAGCGCGGATAATCAACAAGCGTAAAATTTCGCCGTTCTGGCTGCTGCCCTTTATCGCCCTGATGATTGCCGGCTGGCTGCTCTGGACCAACTATCAGGAGCGCGGCACCACGGTAACCATCGATTTCGCTCAGGCCGACGGCATCGTGCCCGGTCGGACGCCGGTGCGTTATCAGGGGGTCGAGGTCGGCACCGTACAGGGCATCAGCCTTAGCGACGATCTGCGCTCCATTAAGGTACGCGTCAGCATCAAAAGCGATATGCGCGACGCGCTGCGTGAGGATGCGCAGTTCTGGCTGGTGACGCCAAAAGCGTCGCTGGCTGGCGTCTCCGGGCTGGACGCGCTGGTCGGCGGCAACTATATCGGCATGATGCCCGGCAAGTCGGGCGAGCGGCGGGAAAACTTCGTCGCGCTCGATACCCAGCCTAAATATCGCGTCAATACTGGCGAAATGCTGGTGCATCTGCATGCGCCGGATCTCGGCTCGCTCAATACCGGATCGCTGGTCTACTACCGCAAGATTCCGGTCGGTCGCGTTTATGACTACACCATTAACCCGGACAACAATGGCGTTACCATCGACGTGTTGATTGAACGCCGCTTCACCAATCTGGTGAAAAAAGAGAGCCGCTTCTGGAACGTTTCCGGTGTGAAGGCGGATGTCGGCCTCAGCGGTGCGAAAGTGGAGCTGGAGAGCCTGGCGGCGCTGGTGAACGGCGCCATCGCCTTCGATTCGCCGCAAACGTCGCAGCAGGCAGCCAGCGAAAGCAACTATCAGCTCTATCCCGATTTGGCGCACAGCCAGCGCGGCGTAATCGTAACGCTCGATCTACCTGACGGCAAAGCGCTGAAAGCGGGCAGCACGCCGTTGATCTATCAGGGGCTGGAAGTCGGCACCCTGACGAAGATGACGTTACAGCCGGGCGGCAAGGTCAGCGGCGAGCTGACGCTCGATCCTTCCGTGGTCGGGCTCATGCGCAGCGGCACGCGCATCGAAATGCGCAGCCCGAAAATCAGCCTGAATAACCCCAGCCTGAGCACGCTGCTGACCGGCACCACGCTGGAGCTGATCCCCGGCGAAGGCGAGCCGCAGCACCATTTTGCGGTGCGTCAGAGCAACGAAGCGTTGCTGCAGCGCCCGGATGTGCTGACGGTGCGCCTTAGCGCGCCGGAGAGTTACGGCATCGACGCCGGCCAGCCGGTGATGCTGCGCGGCATTCAGATTGGTCAGGTTATCCGCCGCACGCTGACCACCAAAGGCGTGGAGTTTGAGGCGGCGATCGCCCCGGAACATCGCCAGCTGGTGCATGGCGACAGCAAATTCATCATCAACAGCCGACTCGATGTGAAATTCGGTCTCGACGGCATGAAGGTGCTGGGCGCCAGCGCCAGCGAATGGGTCGACGGCGGCATTCGTCTTGAGCCGGGCGGCAAAGGCGCGCCGCTGAGTCAGTATCCGCTTTACGCCAATGCCGAAAAAGCGGAAGAAGGGATTACCGGCGAACGTCCGCCGACCACGCTGACGCTGACCGCCAACAGCCTGCCGGATATTCAACCCGGCTCGGTGGTGCTCTACCGTAAGTTTCAGGTGGGCGAGATTGTCGACGTGACGCCGAAGGCGAACGAGTTTCTGGTGGCGGTGCATATCAAGCCTGAATACCGCAAGCTGCTGACGCCCGACAGCGTTTTCTGGGCGGAAGGCGGCGCGAAAGTGCAGCTTAACGGCGCTGGTCTGACGGTGCAGGCGTCGCCGCTAAACCGCGCCCTGCGCGGCGCGATCAGTTTCGATAACCTGGAAGGCGCCAGCACCGGCAAAAATCAGAAGCGCGTGCTCTACAGCTCTGAAACCGCCGCGCGCGCCGTCGGCAGCCAGATCCTGCTGCACACCTATGACGGCAGCAAGCTCTCTGCCGGCATGCCGATTCGCTATCTGGGCATCGATATCGGCCAGGTCGAGTCGCTGGCGCTGAGCCAGGATCATAATCAGGTGATCGCCAAAGCGGTGCTCTACCCCGAATATGTGCAAAGCTTTGCGCGCATCGGCAGCCGCTTCTCGGTGGTGTCGCCGGAAATTTCGGCCACCGGCGTCAACCATCTGGAGACGCTGCTGCAACCCTATATCAACGTCGATCCCGGCAAGGGCAGCCTGGTGCGGCGCTTTGAGCTGCAGGAGACCACTATTACCGATTCGCGTTATCTGGACGGCCTGAGCATCGTGGTCGACGCGCCGGAAGCGGGATCGCTGGGCATCGGCACGCCGGTGTTGTTCCGCGGCGTCGAAGTCGGTACGGTCACCGGCACCTCGCTGGGCAGCATGGCGGATCGCGTGCAGGTGCAACTGCGCATCAGCAAGAAATATCAGCATCTGGTGCGCAATAACTCGGTCTTCTGGCTCGCCTCCGGCTACAACCTCGAGTTTGGTCTGATCGGCGGCGTGGTGAAAACCGGCACTTTCCAGCAGTTTATTCGCGGCGGCATTCAGTTCGCCACGCCGCCGACCGTTCCGCTGGCGCCGCAGGCCGCGTCCGGCAAGCATTTCCTGCTGCAGGATGAAGAGCCGAAAGAGTGGCGCAAATGGGGAACGGCGATCCCTTCCTCATAATCTCTACCGGGAGCCCGCGCAGGGCTCCCGTTTCATCGGCTTTCGCCGCAGCTGTGTTACACTTCCCGCCCTGTTTTTTCTGCAACTACCGGAACTCTGTCGTGGCCCAACAATCCCGAGCCAGCTTCCCTGAAGCCTTCCTTGATCTGATGCGGCAAACGCTGCCCGATGAGGAGAGCCTGCAGGCTTTTCTCGCCATCAGCCAGCAGCCGCTGCGTCGCAGCCTGCGCGTCAATACGCTGAAAATCAGCGTGGCGGATTTTTTGCATCAGACGGCCCGCTACGGCTGGCGCCTGACGCCGATTCCCTGGTGCGCCGAAGGCTTCTGGATTGAGCGCGAAGAAAGCGACGAATCGCTGCCGCTCGGCAGCGTGGCGGAACACCTCAGCGGGCTGTTTTACATTCAGGAAGCCAGCTCGATGCTGCCGGTCAGCGCGCTGTTCGCCGCCCAGCCGCAGCCTTATCGGGTGATGGACGTAGCGGCCGCGCCCGGTTCCAAAACCACGCAGATGGCGGCGCTGATGAAAAACCAGGGCCTGATTCTGGCTAACGAATATGCCGCCAGCCGGGTAAAAGTGCTGCATGCGAACCTCAGCCGCTGCGGCGTCAGCAACACCGCGCTGACCCATTTCGATGGACGCGTGTTTGGCCCGGCGCTGCCGGAGATGTTCGATGCCATTCTGCTGGATGCGCCCTGCTCCGGCGAAGGCGTGATCCGTAAAGATGCGGATGCGCTGCGCAACTGGACGCTGGAGAGCACCGTCTCGATTGCGGAAACGCAGCGCGATCTGATCGACAGCGCCTTCCATGCGCTGAAGCCGGGCGGCACGTTGATCTATTCAACCTGTACGCTGAACAAGCTGGAGAACCAGCAGGTCGTGGCGTGGCTCTGTCAGCGCTATCCCGACGCGGTGACGATCGATTCGCTGGCGGATCTCTTCCCCGGCGCGGAACGGGCCGCCACGCCGGAAGGCTTCCTGCACGTCTTTCCGCAGTTGTTCGACAGCGAAGGCTTTTTCGTCGCGCGGCTGCGCAAAACCGCCAGCGTCGAGCCGATGCCGACGCCGGGTTATAAGGTCGGCAAATTCCCCTTCAGCCCGCTGTCGCGCAAAGATGCGCAGGGGGTTATTCAGGCGGCGGCGAAGTCTGGCCTGCACTGGCAGGATGATGAGCTGACGCTGTGGCAGCGCGATAAAGAGATCTGGCTATTTCCTGCCGCCGTCGAACCGCTGATTGGCCGGGTGCGATTCTCACGCATCGGACTGAAGCTGGCGGAAACTTTTAACAAAGGCTACCGCTGGCAGCATGAAGCGGTGATCGCGTTGGCGCGAGCTGAGGAGGCCAACAGCGTTGAACTGACGGAGAGCGAAGCGGAGGAGTGGTATCGCGGGCGCGATATCTGGCCGCAGGCGGCGCTACCGCGCGATGAGGTGCTGGTGACCTGGCAACGACAGCCGATTGGCCTGGCGAAAAAAGTGGGCCAGCGCCTGAAAAACAGCTATCCGCGCGAGCTGGTGCGCGACGGCAAATTGTTCCACGCCTGACGCCTGACGCTTTCCTGTCCTACACTTAACGCGTCTGACAGGAGAGGGAAAAGCATGTATGCGTTGGTACTATTAATTTGTTACCTGGACGGGGGCTGCGAGGATATTATGCTGGGCGTCTATGATGATGAACCTGCCTGTATCGTCGCACGCGATGAGCAGCGCCTGCGCCACGCAGGCTGCTATCCGGTAGAAGATGTTATTGACGGCAGCTGGACGCCCGCCTGGCAATACAGCGATCTGTTTCGCTACTGAATTTTCACCAGCGTCAGCCGGTTGCCAAACACGGCGCCGGTGTCAATATAGTGCTGATTCCAGCCGCTGACTGGATTATCCAGCGGCGTATGGCCAAAGTAAAAGGCGTCCGCGCCAGCAATGTTTTCCCCCAGCCCGCGCTGTAAACGATGAATGCGATCGCGTCCCCATACCACTTCATACTCGTCTATCGGCTGCTCCCAGGCATAACGCGAGGCGGGATAGTCGGCATGAGCGACCACTACAATCTGCTCATCCAGCACAAGGTGCGCAATCAGCGGCAATTCCTGACAGCGCATCAGACAGGCCTGCGCCTCGGCGCGCTGCGCCCCATCCAGACGCCAGAACCAGTCGCCGCCGTTCATCTGCCATAATTGCTCATCGCCCTGCGTCAGCGCGGCCAATGCCATCTCTTCATGATTGCCGCGCACACAGCGAAACCAGGGCTCTTTCAGCAACCGCAGGCAGGCCAGGCTGTCCGGGCCGCGATCGATCAGATCGCCGACCGAGACCAGCAGATCGCGTCGCGTATCAAAATTAACGGCCAGCAGTTGTTCATCCAGCAAAGCGCGGCAACCGTGAAGATCGCCGACGATATAGATATGTCGCCAGTTATCGCCATCCAGATATTGATACAACATGCTCCATTTCCTTACAGCTGTAACAGGAATATTGATGTGCGGTTAAGACAGCAGCCTTTAGAGTGTAGCAGGCGGGGTAATCAGAAAGGTGCAGGCCAAAATGGATAGCCAGAAGAAGTTTATTATGATGCTGATATGTCTTTTTACCGGCAGCCTGCTGCTGCTGGAAATCCTTGCCCGTCTGGCGCATAAACTTATCGTCGGCTAGCGACGGGTAATCCGCTTAATGCGCACAGCAGGCCAGCTTTTATACAGAACGTTGCTCAGCGCCCCGCTACTTGCCATTAAGAAAATGGATCACCGCATCGGTAAACTCTTTCGGCGCCTGCAAAAAAGCGAAGTGGCTGACGGTGGGCAAAATCAACAGGCCGGCGTTGGGAATAACGGCGGCGATATGCTCCAGATGCGCCCGGTCGATCGCCTCATCATGATCGCCGTCGGCAATCAGCACCTGCGCGCTGATTTTCCCTAACGCCTCATCACGCCACTCCGGCTGCGACTGCCACATTCCGCCGATCTGTTTTACAAACGCCGGATAATCGTTGGGCGTTTTCGACAGCTTCTTATACTCTTCGCCAGCGCGCGCAATATAGGCGGCGAATACCGGATTATTTTCAACGCCCGGCTTTACGCCGCGCGTGGTGACGTTGGGCGCAAAAGCGAACACTTTCCCGACGCGATCCTTATGGCGCATCGCCATGTCCAGGCCAATAATCGCACCGTCGCTCCAGCCCACAATATCGGCTTTTGCAATATGCAGATGATCCATCAGCCCGACAATATCATCCGTCATTAAATCGTAGCCGTAAGGCTGGGCGTTGCGCGTGCTGCGGCCGTGCCCCCGGCTGTCGACCACAATCACCCGATGATGCTTCGCCAGCTCAGGCACCTGCAGGCCCCAGTAATCGCTGTTCGCCAGTCCGCCGTGCAACAGGATAACCGGTGAGCCCTGGCCGGTGACGGCGTAGTAAAGCTGAATGCCGTTGACCTCGGCGTAGCCCGACTGCATCCCGATCAACGGCGCGGGCGTGGCTGGAAGCCGCTGCCAGCGTGTGCCCCAGTGGGTGTGCTGCGTTTCGGTCTGCGCCAGCGCAGGCGCCAAAGCCAGTACGCCTGCCAGTAAAATAGCCGGTTTGCTCTGCATGAATGATTTTCCTGTGCCCGCATGAATGTGCCGAATGGCGATTTATCGCGCGCTTGCGACCGGAAAAAGCGCGGCGGCAACGTCTTTTACTACGCTTAACGCTGAGCCATTTATTACACAAATCGCAGAGGACCGCTATGCAACGCCGAGATTTTATTGGAGGCGGCAGCGCCATGCTCGCGCTGGCGCTGATGTCCCATTCCGCATCAGGCGCAGCGGATGCGCCCCGCGCCGATATGGTTACCCCATCATTACGACCAGTGAAAATTAAGAATATCGCCATCGGCGAAGGGCAGCCGAAAGTGATCGTTTCCACCACGGCCGCCGACAGCGAAGCGGTGAAGACGTTCGTGCGTAGCCAGGCGTTGCAGGTCGACAGCGATGTTATCGAACTGCGGTTAGATCTGCTGCATAACGGTCAGGACGCGGCGGCGATGGCGCAGCTGACGCGCGAGCTTTACGCCATGCTGCCAAACAAGGTTCTGCTGGTGACCTTCCGCACCAAAGCCGAGGGCGGCAAGCAGGCGATTGCTGACGATCGCTATAGCACGCTGTACCAGTATTTACTGACTCAGGGGCAGATGGATCTGCTGGATATCGAGATGTATCGCCCCGCCGCCAGAGAGCTGGTCGCGCTGGCGCATCAACAGCAGGTGCGTGCGATTCTTTCGAGCCATGATTTTGAGCAGACGCCGACGCAGCAGGAGATCGTTTCGCGTCTGCGCCAGCAGCAGACGATGGGCGCCGATATTCTGAAGATAGCCGCTATGCCGCGCGATCCGGGCGATGTAATACGTATGATGGCAGCGACCTGGGAGATGCGTCAGCGCTACGCGCAGCAACCGCTGTTGACGATGTCGATGGGCGGCATGGGCGCCGTCACACGGCTTGCCGGCGAGCTGACCGGCTCGGCGCTGACCTTCGGCATGGCAGGCGACGCCTCGGCGCCGGGACAGCTGGAAGCGAGCGACCTGAGCGGCATACTGACGCTGCTGCACCGCGCGGCGGAAGATGACGCAAAGTCATCGTAACGGGCCGCAGGCTGACGCTAATAAAAAACTTCGTCAGCCGGTCGTTTGCAAAAGCGGAGCAGTTTATCTACCCTCTTTCTTTCCCTGCAAAGGAAGCGACGAGGCGGGACGCTGGGTGATTACTCACCTCGTCTGTTCGCAGGCAGCTGACTGAGGCTGTCGATGGGGAACGGCTCCCCATCGACAGGCGTTACACGCTGCTTTTCGGCTGAAAGCGACGCATTACCGGCATAAAGACCAGACGGTGAAAGGTTGCGACAGGCAGTTCGATGGTATAGCGGAAAAACGCTTTCCATGTTTCGGCCATGCGCTTTTCCACCAGCTGATGAATCAGCCACGCCAGCAGCATGACAAAACCAATCACCAGCGCATAGACGCCGATCTTATTTTCCTCGCTGGCGAATTTATCGATTAGCATATAGCCAATATGGGCATGTACAAGATAGAGCGGGTAAGTAATAGCGCCAGCGAAAGCTGAACCCGGCAGGCTTAATTTACCCAGGCGGCTATAGTCAGCGGCGATAAAAGCGAGGAAAAAGAGCGATACAAAAGTGATAATGACCGCCGGCGGATACTCTACGCTGCGGATTATTTCCGCTTTAGCCGCATTTTCCAGAGAAACCAGGCAGCAGATAACATACATGGCGACAGCCAGCAGAATGACCAGGCCTTTCATCTTCCCTGCGGTCTCTTTTATCACGGCAAATAGCGCACCGGCGACGAAGTAGCTGTAATAGCCCTGGAAAATCGGCGGCGATGCATTACCTGCTAATGCGCAAGCGATAATCGCCAGCGCCCAAACGATAATCGCCATCTCCAGACGGCTTTTTAGTCCCAGAAGCAGGCAGAGCGAGATAAAGAAATAGAAGGTTAGCTCATAGGCCAGCGTCCAGTAAACGCCGTCGATATTATAAATACCGACAAACGACTGTAGCATCGTCAGGTTGGCCAAAAAGGCTTTCAGGGAGATCGGCATGTGGTGCCCGCCGACCATCACGATAAAGAGCGACGTGATGACCAGCCCGGCCCAGTAAGCTGGATAGAGTCGCAGAGCGCGCGTGGAGATAAAGCGGGAGAAGCTTTTGTTTTTCGCCGAGAAAAAGATGACGTAACCGCTGATCATAAAGAACAGTTCCACGCCAAGATAGCCAAACTTAGTAAACTGCGTCAGCTCAGGAATCTGCGTGATGGAGGTTATTTTACCATTATCTATTCCGTTAAATGTATAATGGAATAAAATAACGCCCAGCGCAGCGATTAGACGTAAATAGTCTATCAGTTCTACACGTTGAGTTTTCATAATAGCTGGCCCGCTATGTTATCTTGCGCCGCTTACCTGTTAATTAAAGCCGCTCAAGGGATGAATTATTAACATTTAATGACAGCTACAACGCCACCACCATTAATTATTCTAACAGCCCAGAATATTACTTAAGTCAAATGCAAATAGGTAGCCTGAACTAAATCTTTAGGAAAAGGACTAATCCAACTG
>NZ_JANION010000046.1:0-5797 GCF_024610815.1 Mixta sp. | reverse complement strand
TGATGGATGCGTAAATAAATTAGCGCTTATTTCCGCGAATTTTTTTCATTTATTTAGATATTATTTTCTGTAAGGTTATGTCGAAATGGAATTCAACCTTCTCTTGCGCAGAAAGCAGTATCTTCTGCTGTCGGTCTGTTCAGTAATGGCGTTTGCTGTCGCGCCGCCTCTCCGCGCCGCTATCGGCGACGAACAGTTTATCCGGCAGCAACAGCGCCAGCAGGCGCTGGAAGAGCAGCTGATCCCACCCGTTCCCGATGTGCGCTTATCTGCGCCAGCGCCTGATGCCATGCAGATTGTTTTTCCGGCCGAAAGTCCTTGCTTCACCATTCATCACGTGATGCTGGAAGGCCAGCAGGCGCTGCCGCACTGGCTGCCGTTACAAAAACTGGCGGATCGCGCGGTGGGAAAATGCCTCGGCGCGCGGGGAATTAACCTGCTGATGAGTTCGCTGCAAAACCGGATGATGTCCCACGGCTGGACCACCACGCGCGTGCTGGCTCCAGCGCAGGATTTGAAAAGCGGCCGTCTGCGGCTGACCATTCTGCCGGGTAAAATCCGCCACGTGGCCATGACGCCGGATAGCAGCCGCCGGTTCTGGCTGTACAGCGCGTTTCCCGCTCACGACGGCGATCTGCTTGATTTACGCGATATCGAACAGGGGCTGGAGAACCTGCAACGCCTGCCGACCGTCCAGGCGGAGATGGAGATCGTTCCGGCGGATCAGCCGGGCGAGAGCGACATTATGATTTCCCGTCGGCAACGCAAGTTCTGGCGGCTTGGCATGTCGCTGGATGATTCCGGCACCACCGCCACCGGGCGCTATCAGGGCGGTTTGACGCTCTCCCTTGATAATCCGCTGGCGCTTAGCGACCTGTTCTGGGTTTCGCTCTCCCATGATTTGCAGCCAGGACATGAGAAGAGCAACCAGAATCTCAGCACGTACTGGTCCGTTCCGGTTGGCTGGTGGTCGTTTTCGCTGACCGGCAGCGACTACCACTACCATCAGACGGTCGCCGGTCTGACGGAGGATTACCGCTACGGCGGTAAAAGCCAGAGCCTTAGCGCCCAACTTAGCCGGATGCTGTACCGCAACGACGCGCAAAAAACCACGCTGACGTACGAAGTGCAAACCCGCACTACCCGCAATTATATCAACGATACCGAAATAGAAGTGCAGCGCCGCCATGTCTCCTCATGGAAAGCGGGGCTTCAGCACCATCACTATATCGGCCCGGCGACCCTGGACGCGGGCATCAGCTACCAGAGCGGCACTCGCTGGTTTGGCGCGCAGCCTGCGCCGGAAGAGCCGTTTGGTGAAGGCACCGCGCTGAGCCGCATACTGCGTACCGAAGCCCGCCTGAGCCTGCCGTTTGTTCTGGCCGGAGAAGGCTTTCGTTATGACGTGGCCTGGCAACGCCAGACCAGCAACACGCCGTTGACCCCTCAGGATCGGTTTTCCGTCGGCGGTCGCTGGACCGTGCGCGGCTTTGACGGCGAGCGCACCCTGAGCGCCGATCGCGGCTGGACGGTGCGCAACGATTTATCCTGGCGTCTGCCGCTGTCGGACACCAGCCTGTTTAAAACGCACCCGCAGCCGGAGGCGAGTTACCTGGTAGAAACCGATCCGCGCTTCACCAATAACAAACAGTGGCTCGGCAGCGATTATATGCAGAACGCCTTCTCGCTGAACGGCGATAATATGCACAAACGCCTCGGCGACGGCTATTACGAGCAGCGGCTGGTGCGCGAGCAAAACATTGCCCTGACCGGGGGCCGTTATCTGGCCGATTACCGTGACGATGAGGCGCAGTTTAAGGGACTGATGAACGCGGGTATCGCTTTCGGTAAGGAACATAACCTGATACCGGGGGTGGCGCTGACCGCAGAGCAGATGAGCCTGCTAACGGAAGATATGGTGTGGCTGGTGAACGCCGATGTGGTGCTGCCGGACGGAACCCGGCAGACGGTGTTGGTGCCGCAGGTGTATGTGCGGGTGAAGGAGGGGGATATCGACGGTTCGGGCGCGTTGCTGGGTGGGCGACAGGTGGCGATGAACCTGAGCGGCGACCTGCTGAACAGCGGCGCGATAAACGGGCGCGAGACGGTACAGCTCAGCGCGGAGAATATCACCAATAAAGCGGGCGCCATTAACGGGGCGGATGTCAGCCTGCTGGCGCGTACGGATATCAACAATATTGCCGGAATGATAACCGGTAATGATTCGGTGCTGGCGAGCGCCGGACGCGATATCAATATCGTCACCACCACGCGCAGCGCGCAAAGCGCGGCCGGGCAGAACAGCTTTGCCCGCACCACTCTGGACCGGGTGGGGGGCATTTACGTTCAGGGCGAAGAGGGCAAACTTTCGCTCAGCGCCGGACGGGATATCACCCTGACCGGTGGGCAGGTCGTCAACAGCGGAAGCCTGAGCCAGACGGTGCTGAACGCCGGACGCGATCTGAACCTTAACGCGGTGGCGACCGCCGTCAGCGATAATCTGACGTGGGACAAGGATAACTGGCTGAAACAGTCCGCCACTCAGCATATGGGCAGTGCGGTGAACGGTGCGGGGTCGGTGTTGCTGACTGCCGGGCAGGATGTGAAGGCGCAGGCGGCGACAGTCAACGCAGGCGACAGTCTGGGAGTGCAGGCAGGACGGGACATCAGCCTGACCGCCGCGACGGACAGCAGCAACTTTGCGTCGCATCATAAATCTACCGGCGGCAACGGCGCATTATCAAAAACCACCGTCACCACTCATGATGTGGTCAACCGCGAGACGGCGCAGGGTTCAGCGTTCAGCGGCGCCAGCGTAACGATGCAGGCGGACAACAATCTGCTGATTCAGGGAAGCAGCGTAGCGGGCGATGATGACGTGCGTCTGGCGGCTGGCCATAACCTGGCCGTCACTACCGCAGATGAGCAGAGCGAGGAAAGCCATCAGCGTCAGGAGAAAAAATCGGGTCTGTCCGGTACCGGCGGCCTCGGACTCACCTGGGGGAATCAGAAGCTGAAGGTGACGGATACCGCGCAGGACGTGACGCAGCAGGGCAGCACCGTCGGCTCGGTGAATGGCAACGTCTCGCTGACTGCGGGTAATGAACTGACCGTGAAGGGATCGAACCTGGTGGCTGGCCGGGATATGGCGCTCAGCGGGAAGCAGGTAAATATCCTGGCGGCGGAAAACCAGAGCAGCCGGACGCATTCGGTGGAACAGAAAAGCAGCGGACTGACGCTGGCGCTGTCCGGCGCGGCGGGCGGCGCGATTAATCAGGCGGTGACGCAGGTGAAGTCGGCGAAGCAGGGGAGCAGCGGACGGCTGGCGGCGCTGCAGGGCATACAGGCGGCGCTGAGCGGTGTGCAGGCGGGTCAGGCAGTGGCGATGAACGCGGCGCAGGGCAGCAACCCGGATAACAATAATGCCATCGGGGTCACGCTCTCCTGGGGCAGTCAGTCATCAAAATCGGAGCAGACGCAGAGGCAGAGCATCTCGCAGGGCAGCAGCGCGATGGCGGGGAATAACCTGACCATCCGGGCCACAGACGGGGACATTACCGTCCGGGGAAGTGAGCTTCAGGCGGGGAATAATGCACTGCTGGCCGCCAGCCGGGATATCAATATGATTTCCGGCGAGAACACCTCTTCGCTGAGCGGAAAGAACGAAAGCAAAGGCGGCACGGTGGGCGTGGGGATCGGCGCAGGTTCAGGCGGCTGGGGTCTTCAGGTATCGGCAAGCGTGAATAAAGCCGGCGGTAAGGAGAGCGGTAACGGCACGACGCATACAGAAAGCATGCTGACCGCCGGTAATCACGTCACGCTGAAAAGCGGGCGCGACGCGACGCTGACGGGCGCGCAGGTGAGCGGGGAGAAAATTACCGCCGATGTGGGCCGTAACCTGACGCTGACCAGTGAGCAGGATACGGATAAATACGACAGCAAACAGCAGAGCGCCGGCGCGGGGGGCACGTTCAGCATCGGCTCAATGAGCGGGGCGGGCAGCCTCAGCCTGAGCAAGGACAGGATGCACTCGACGTATGCGTCGGTGCAGGAGCAGACGGGCCTTTTTGCGGGCAGCGGCGGGTTTGACGTGACGGTGGGCGGACACACGCAGCTGGACGGGGCGGTTATCGCCTCCACGGCGACGGCGGAGAATAACCGCCTTGACACCGGCACGCTGGGATGGCGTGATATCGGGAACCGGGCGGACTATAAGGTCGAACATCAGGGCGCGGGCATCAGCACGGGCGGCAGCATTGGCAGCGAGTTTGCGGGGAATATGGCGAACGCCCTGCTGACCGGGGCAAACGGCAGCGGCAGCGCCAGCTCGACGACCCGTGCAGCGGTGAGCGGGGGCAACATTGTCATCCGCGACGCTGAAAAACAGCAGCAGGATATGGCGAACCTGAGCCGGGATACGGCGCATGCGCACGGGGCGTTAAGTCCGGTATTTGACAGGGAGAAAGAGCAGACCCGGCTGCGGGAAGCGCAGCTGATTGGGGAAATCGGGAATCAGGTGAGCGACATCGTGCGCACGCAGGGGAAAATCGCGGCGACGAAGGCGGCGACCGAAAAGATGGCGACTGCGACCGACGCGGACAGGGCGAGGGCGAAAGCGGACCGGGAGAAGGCCCATCCGGATAAAACGGCGACGGCGGAAGATATCACTGCTCAGATGTACCAGAATTTCTATAATCAGGCGTTCGCGGAGACCGGGCTGGGCACGGGCGGCGCCGTCCAGCAGGCGATACAGGCCGCGACGGCGGCGGTACAGGGTCTGGCGGGCGGCAATCTCGGCCAGGCCATCAGCGGGGCGGCGGCGCCGTATCTGGCGGAGCAGATACACAAGCTTGCGCCGGACGAAGCCAGCCGCGCCATGGCGCATGCGGTGGTGGGCGCGGTAACGTCCTGGGCTGCGGGCAACGGTGCGGCGGCAGGCGCGGCGGGCGCCGTGACCGGAGAGCTGATGGGGCAGCTGGTCATGGACCAGCTGTATCCGGGTAAAAAAGTCAGTGAGCTGACGCAGACGGAGAAGCAGACCATCAGTGCGCTGGGTACGCTGGCGGCGGGCCTGGCGGGCGGGCTGACCGGAGACAGCACGGCGGGAGTGATGGCCGGGGCGCAGGGCGGGAAGAATGCGGTTGAGAATAATGCGCTGGGCAGTGTGCTGGCAGCGGCAAATAAACAGAAACCCGGAACCACAGCGAATTACGAATCGGGAACACAGGCAGCAATAAAAGAAGCCTGTAGTGGAGGAACACCGGTATCCTGTCAGTTGGCTGTCGCAGCGATGGGAACAATAATATCTCCATGGATCCTCCCGGAGGCTGTGGCTATATCTGGAGCTATCGGGACTGGGGCTGTCGGTGCCATTGATTATGGATTAACCGGCTCTGTTGATCCTAAAAATGTTATAGGCGCTTACTGGACTGGCGCTTTAACCCGATACACCGGATTTAAATCAACAGTAGCTATAAATGCTGCTGGCGGCGCTATAACCAGTTATATAGATGGTAAAAATCCTTTCCTTTACGGCACGATTAGTGGAGTGGGTGGTGCGATTGGTTATGGAATAGGAAATAAAATCATTACACCAATAGCAGATGATATCTTCAATCCGACATGGAAAACTTTACGTTGGGATGATATTGGAATGGGAATATCTAGACCTTCTACATTGAATCCTATTCCTGCTATCACAGGAACAGCAGGTGGAGGTTTAGCTGGGGAAACTTTCAACGTTCTTACTGATCCAAACGCCTCACTTGGAAACGAAAAGGAAATTCGTAATGAAAAG
>NZ_JANION010000143.1:0-7007 GCF_024610815.1 Mixta sp. | reverse complement strand
TGACTGGTTTAGTAAAATGGTTCAACGCTGAAAAAGGCTTCGGTTTTATCTCTCCTGAAGACGGCAGCAAAGATGTATTCGTACATTTCTCTGCTATCCAGAGCAACGATTTCAAAACCCTTGATGAAGGTCAGAAAGTGCAGTTCTCTGTTGAGAACGGCGCGAAAGGCCCTTCAGCAACTAACGTTGTTGCGCTGTAAGACGCCTTCGCCTTAATCCCCTTCCGATAGCGATGACGGTAATACCTGAGCAGTGAAGGTGAAGCGTTAAGGCAATGACGACAGCGTGACCTCAAATACGGCGGATAATGCATTTGCCGGTTTGAAAGAAAAAGCCCACTTCGGTGGGCTTTTTTTATGCCTGCAAAAGAGTGAGTTTCGTCAACTGTGACATCAGCGGCAAGAGAAACATTTGTCCATCGGACAGGTGCGGCGACAGCCTATACTCATAAAGCCCCTGTCGGGCTACTGGAGGTTATGATGTCAGAGCGTCCTGATGCAGTCGATCCGCTGGAAGATGATGAGCCGGTACCGCAAACGCCTGATGAGATCGCAGACGATGACGGTGTCGATCCGCTGGAAGATGAGGATGAAGACGACCCGGACCCAAGCCAGGTCATCTAACCAATAAAAAACCGCCCCGAAGGGCGGTTTTTTATTGGGCTGAGGCTTATTCCGCCACCAGCCACATATCCGCTTCGTCAAACATCTCTTCAACGATGCGGATAATAATCGATTTATCGCTTTTGCTGGCATCGCTTTCGATAGCGTTACGCTGCATCGCTTTGGCTTTCACCTCGGCATCCGGGAAAGTGCGATGAATACGTTTTTGCAGCTCTTCCAGAATAAGTTCGTGCGCGCCAGGCAAGCCGGCAACATTGCGCTTGTCATAAATGAGTTCAACAAACATGGGTAGCAATCCTCTTGATTCCGCACCGCGTGAAGCGCCAGCTATCATACTGGATAAGTAAACAGTATCAAATGCATTTTTCACGCCTTACGATAAGAAAATCACGCTTTCTCCTCTTTCCGTATTGTCCTATACAGACAGAAGCTTTCTGATGTTAGTGTCGGCTACAGAAACAGAGGGAGAAGAACGATGAAAAATCTCGTTATCGATATTTTAATGAAATTGGCAAAAATGGATGTGGAAGCCAAGGAGATCACCGCGCAGGTTGAGGCGCAGTCGCTGTTGATTGCAGCGCTGCTGCTGACGGCGGGAAAAGAGGGCTCAGACGACATTGAAACCAATATCAATAATGCCATTGTCGCCGCCACCCACGCCTCGTCAGATGTGGTGCAGTCGGATGTCGATCTGCTGCTGACCCATATCAACCGGTTGCTGGCGGTAACGCGTTACGTTGATGAAGCCTCTGCGCCGACGCAGCAGAAAATGTAATACGGTAGTCAGGTTCTGTCCGCCACTCGACGCGGAGACAGGCCGCGTTGAGCGGCCTGCCGCTACCGTGTGAAGCGTTTAACGGACTACAGTTGGTTTTTCTCGCAAAATGCTTCCCACGTCATGCCCAGCGCGGCGGCATGCTCTTTGAGATAGCATTCGATCGCCTGCATCGCTATTTCTTTATCCGGCTCCGCCAGCTGGATGGAAAACAGAATCGCATCCTGGTTTCTGGCACGAAGAAACGAGGCGTAAAGTCTGTCCGCCTGCATGCTGCGGTACTGCGGCAGCGACATATTCATTGCGTCCGCGTCTTCCTGTTTCAAATCATCCAGCGCCGCCTGAAAATCAGGATGGGCGGATAAAAACATCGAGCGGGCGATCGCGTAATATTCCTGGGGCGTTTTCATGAAAGTGACCTGTGAATCAAAATGGCTTTAAGTGTAACCTGACACGGCCCGACTGTCAGGAAAGGGCCGCTTGATTGCAGGAATGTTGTCCAGACGGCGAGAGATCGGAGGATACCGCGTCATGTTCACGCGCTGAGGGGCCTAAGCATCTTGCGCAGCCCAGGGGAAAATTATAACGTAGCCGCCATTGAACGAAGGTTAGGGAGCCAGAATGAAAAAGTGGATGCTGTTGGGCGCGCTGGCGCTGACGGGCTGTGCGCAGATTACTCAATACCAGCAGGCGGTGAAAACGCCGGCGCCGGCCAGCCTACAGGGTTACTGGCAAACTACCGGCCCGCAACGCGGCCTGATCAGCGACCGGGCGTTGGGCAGCCTGATTATTACCGCGCAGGGCGACACGCTGGACTGTCGTCAATGGCAGCGGGTGATTGCCAAGCCGGGCAAGCTGACGCTGCTGGATGGGCAATACGTCAACGTCAATAAACAGCTGCGTGTGATGCCGCTGGAGCTGGATGGCGACGAGCTGCACTACGACAAGCTGACGCTGAAAAAAGTGGATCAGCCTACGCTGGAATGCCAGCAGGCGCTGGAGCAAATGGATGCGCAGCCGGATGCGACGGTTATCCAGAATATCGAGCCGCAAAATATGCGCGCCGTTTTCGCTGAGCAACCGTCGACCCAGACGCAGCAGTAAGTTCACATCATGACGCGCCCTGGCGCGTCATGGCTTTTTCGCTGCTCGCTTTCCTTTGTCCGTCTTCATAGCCGAACTTTTCCTTATCCGGGCTTCGTTATTGCTCCCTTTACCGGTAGCGCTCTGCTTGCCGCCTCCTGCGCCTTATGCTTCCAGCGTATCCGCTTTTACCCAGACGCTGACGCTGCCCGCGTTGCAATAAAACAGCGCGCCGCCGCTCTCATCCAGCGTAACCTCCTCCTGACGATGACCGAGATAGTCATGCCAGGCGCTCCCCGCGAACGCTGCGCCCAGTGTAACCTGTTTTTCGCCATCGTCGCCGTTGGAGAGCACCACCACGCAGCCCGGATGCTCCGCCGTACCGCTGCGGCTGAAGGCGATACAGTTAACGTGATCGAAATAGTCGGTCTGCGCCCCGTGCGCATAGCGCTGTCGTGCGCGGATCAGCGCTTCCAGTTCCGCCACTGCCGGCATCTCAACGGTGTACTGCTCGCCCGTGTCGCCGTCATCCTGATAGCGGGCGCCGAACAGGTCAGGGTAGAACACGGTCGGCACGCCCTGTTCGCGCAGCAGAATCAGCGCGTAGGCCAGCGGTTTGAACCACGGCTCTACCGGCGCCTCCAGCGATTGCAGCGGCTGCGTATCATGGTTAGCTACCAGCGTCACCGCATGAAAAGGATCGCGTTCCGTCAGGGTGGCGTTAAAGATGGTGCGCAGATCGTAATCCGCGCCCCGCGTCGAGGCGTGATGAAAGTTAAGCTGCAGCGGGGCGTCGAACAGCTGCGTTTTATGGTCGACCTGATGCAGATAGCGCAGCAGCTTTTCCACATCGTGCGACCAGTATTCAGCGACGATAAACATCGGCTGCGGCGCCACCTCTTCGATATGCGTGATCCACTGCTTATAGAACCATGCCGGGATATGTTTGACCGCATCCAGGCGAAAGCCGGTGCAGGGCAGTTCATTCATTATCCAGCGCGCCCAGTACTTTAACTCTTCGGCTACCGCGCGATTGCGAAAGTCGATATTGGCGCCCATCAGGTAATCAAAATTGCCCAGCTCATCGTCGACCTGCTCGCTCCAGCCGTCATCGGTATAGTCGTTAATAATCTTGAAAATGCCGTTTTCGTCGGGATTTTCGATATGGTCGACGCCGCTAAAGCACTTATAGTCCCAGATAAAGCGGGAATATTTCCCGGCGCGCGCCGGAAAGGTGAAACGGGTCCAGGCTTCTGCTTCAATCGCTTCGCCGTCGATCTCATCCCGGTTATCGGGATTGACCCGATTAACCCGAATACGCTCTTTTTCGTCGGCGCCCATTTTATGGTTCAACACCACATCCAGCAGTACGCCGAGGTTATGGCTGCGCAAGATCTCTACGGCCTTCAGCAGCTGCTGCTTATCGCCATATTTGGTAGCGCGGGCGCCTTTTTGATCGAATTCGCCCAGGTCGAAGAGGTCGTAGGCGTCATAGCCTGGCGAGCAGGCGCCCGATTCGCCTTTATAGCAGGGCGGAAGCCAGACAGACGTGATGCCGATATCCGCCAGCCAGGCGGCGCGCTCGGCCGCTTCCGGCCACAGCTGGCCGCCGTCCGGGTAGTACCAGTGGAAAAACTGCAGTAGCGTGGGGTTGTGCATTTCCTTGCTCCATTTCTCACCCGTTGAACAGCAAGTATGGATGAGCGGAAGCGTAGCAGGTGGGGAGAGCGGAAATTTTCCGCGTCCCCGCCTTAAAGCAGAAAACTAACTGTCGGAAGGGTAGAGAATATTGCCGGAAAAACGTCCGTAGGCGGAAGAGATATTTTGTTGCTGACTACCCTGATTTACCAGCGTACGCAGCTCGTCCATGCGGTTGGCAAGCAGGCTTTTAATCAGGGTTTCGTTATCCAGCAGCTGCCGCAGCAGCGGCCGGATCTGCGCCTGCGCCGCGGCGGGCAGGGCGGCGGCGTCCACGGCGTGCGAGATGCTCTCCACCGCTTGCAGGTAGCCGACTTCATGGCCGATCAGCGCATCCCACTGGCCCTGTTTCGCCAGCGAGAGCATGGTATTGCTAAGCATCAGCAGCTGCTGATAGCGGCGAAGCACATCAAGGTTATCTGACATGGTCAGGCGTCCTGCGCGGCGTTGGCGTTAGGTCCGATCTCTTTCCAGGCGTCGGCGATATTAGTCAGCAATCTTTCCACCTCTTCAATAGCAGCGAGATCGTTATTCAGGTTGGCCTGTAGCAGACGACGCGTCATATATTCATACAGATCGTCGAGGTTGCCGGCAATTTCGCCGCCGGCCTCATGGTTGAGGCCAGCGCGCAGACCGTTGTTAATGATATTGATCGCTTTAGAGAGCGCCTGGCCTTTGCCGGGAATATCACCCTGTTCCATCAAAATGGTGGCTTTCTTCATCGCGCTCAGCGCGCCGTCAAAGAGTAAAACCACCAGCTGATGCGGGCTGGCGCTCATCACGGCACTTTCCACACCGACCTGCGCGTAGGCCTGAATTCCCGATTTAGCGTACATGTTTAATCCTCGAATTAGCTCATTGCAGCAAACTGCTGCGTCAGGTAGTTCCCGGTTTGCGTCATGGAAGAGACCAGCGAGCTCAGGCTGGTGAACTGTGCCTTATAGCGCGCCATCGTCGCGGAGATCTGGGTATTCACCTGATCGTACTGCGTTGAAAGACGCTTCAGCGTGCTGTTAATGCCGTCTTCGGCTTTCTGCAGAGAGCCGTCGGACGCCAGAATAGACTCCAGCAGATTGCTGGCCTGCGTCGCGAAGCCGGTGGTTTTGCCGTCGCCGGACAGGAAATTCACTACGCTGGTCGATTTCTCATTTAGCGCCTTGTTCAGCTTGTCGCTGTCTACCGTCAGCTTGCCGTTAAGATCCTGGGTTACGCCAATCTGCGACAGCAGCGAGATGTCGCCGCCGCTCTGCGATGACGACAGCACCGAGCGCAGGCGCGTCTGGATATTGCGCAGCGTGCCGTCGCCCAGCAGATCGCCGTTGCTGGTATCCTGAGTGTCACTGCCTTGATCAACCGCAGTATATTTAGTCTGGTTAGCGATGGTGGTTTGCAGTGAGTTATAGGCGTCAACGTAGGTCTGCACCGCATCGATCATCGGCTGGTTATCTTTTTCGACCGTCAGCGTTTCCGGGCTACCAACGTTAGTTTTCGTCAGGTTCAGCGTCACGCCTTCCGGCGCATCGGTAATAGTGTTGCTGCTGCGCGTAATCGCCACGCCGTTGATCGTCAGCTGGGCGTCGGCGGCGGCGACCTGTTCGGTCATACCGTTAGAAGAAGCCGTCTTGTCATAGCCGATGTACTGCGCCAGCGCGCTGTCGTTCGTGGTGACCGTCATTTCATTAGCGATGCCGGTATCGCGCGAGGTCAGCGACAGATAATAGGTGTTGTCATCAGACTTAATAATGCTGGCGGTGACGCTGCCCTGCTGTTTGTTAATCGCATCGCGGATATCCGCCAGGCTGGTCTGATCCTGGGTCAGCGTCACGGTCATTGGCGTGGTCTGCCCGCTCTGCGCAATAGTGATGGTGCGCGAGGCCAGCGAGCTGTCGCCCAGGTCCGTATCTTTGCTGGGGGCGGATTTAGATAGCAGCGACTGCGCTTTAGCCAGATTGCTGACTTCGATTGAATAGTTGCCCGCCGTCGCGTTGTTAGCCAGCGTCGCGCTAAAGGCGGTATTGGTGCTGGTGACTTTCGTCGATGCGATGTCGGAGGTTTTTTTTAGCGCATTGGCCGCAGTCTGCAACTTTGACAGCGACGTCTGCACAACGCCCCACGCGGTGAGCTTCGCTTTATAAGAGGCCTGCTGCGTGGTGATCGGCGTAAGGCGCGTTCTTTCTGACGTCTCCAGGCTGTCATACAACGATTGCAGATCGAGACTGGTACCCGCACCGAGAGAGCTAATCGTGGCCATGTTGTAATCCTTTGTTGGTTGACTATCACTGGGGTGGGTATCGGCAGCGTCCGACAAAAGATTAGCCCTGATGGAAAAAATCAATGGCGAGATAAAAAGCCCTTCTTTATTGCAGTTCCGGCTTTTGCCCTTTTATGATTTTCCAAAAAAAATTTCCTAAAGGTTGGTTTAGGGGTGTCGATAATGAGGTTGACGGTGATAAACCCGCTTTACAGATGCCTGAATCTGAACCAATTTTTTTGAAGGAAATCTATCATGGCAGTTATTAATACTAACACTCTGTCGCTGACTACTCAGAACAACCTGAGCAAATCTCAGTCTTCTCTGGGCTCCGCGATCGAGCGCCTGTCCTCTGGTCTGCGTATCAACAGCGCGAAAGATGACGCAGCAGGTCAGGCAATCGCTAACCGCTTCACCTCCAACATCAACGGCCTGAGCGTGGCGGCACGTAACGCCAACGACGGTATCTCTCTGGCGCAGACCGCTGAAGGCGCGCTGAGCGAAATCAACAACAACCTGCAGCGCGTACGTGACCTGACCGTTCAGGCGCAGAACAGCTCCAACTCTGCTTCTGACA
>NZ_JANION010000142.1:0-10078 GCF_024610815.1 Mixta sp. | reverse complement strand
TCACTGTTCTGCCTAAATGTTTCCAAAGCGTTTGTAGGGGAATTGTAATAAGAATGTGATCGTCCTATACTGCCGCCAGGTCTCCGGAATACCCTGACACCAGGAGCCACCCAGCGTTTTTATCGCTTCAATTAACACTGGATGTTGCTGTTTTGGTGCCGGTGCGCAGTCTGACCACGCCCGTGATCGGCTTTCACCTTCAGGACCGGAGGAAGCAAAATAAGAAAGGCTGTGTGGGCAAAACCGTGAAAAAACAAAGACCTGTCAACTTGGATCTCACTACGATCCGGTTTCCCGTTACTGCAATTGCGTCCATTCTCCACCGCGTTTCCGGCGTCATCAGTTTTGTGGCCGTCGGTATTCTGCTCTGGCTACTGGGTCTCTCGCTCTCCTCACCCGAAGGCTTCCTGCAAGCATCTGCCGTAATGAACAGCTTTTTCGCTAAGTTCATTATATGGGGCATCCTTACCGCACTGGCCTGGCACACTGTCGGCGGCATTCGTCACATGCTGATGGACTTCGGATATTTGGCTGAAACCCAGCGCGTCGGCAACAGCTCTGCGCGCATCGGCTTCGGCATTACTATCGTGCTTTCAATTCTGGCTGGAGTCCTCGTATGGTAAGCAATGCTACTGCACTGGGGCGCAATGGCGTTCAGGACTGGCTGCTGCTGCGCGCCACTGCAATCCTCATTACGCTCTATACCCTGTATATCCTCGGCTTCTTTATTATGTCGGATACCCTGACATACGATATCTGGCGCGCCTTCTTCGCCTCTTCCTTTACCAAGGTCTTTACGCTGCTGACGCTGTTCTCCACCGTCATCCACGGCTGGATCGGCATGTGGCAGGTATTGACGGACTACATTAAGCCGCTGGCGTGGCGCCTGCTGTTGCAGCTGGTGATTGTCGTCGCGCTGTTGGTCTATGCGATTTATGGAACTGTTGTGGTGTGGGGTGCGTGAGAATGAATTTGCCAGTCAGAGAGTTTGATGCCGTAGTGATCGGGGCAGGCGGCGCAGGTATGCGCGCGGCCCTGCAGATTTCCCAGGCGGGGCAGAGCTGCGCCCTGCTGTCTAAAGTTTTCCCTACCCGTTCCCATACCGTGTCTGCGCAGGGCGGTATCACCGTCGCGCTGGGCAACAGCCATGAAGATAACTGGGAATGGCACATGTACGATACGGTGAAAGGTTCCGACTATATCGGCGACCAGGACGCGATCGAGTATATGTGTAAAACCGGCCCGGAAGCGATTCTGGAGCTGGAGCATATGGGCCTGCCGTTCTCCCGCCTTGACGACGGTCGCATTTATCAGCGTCCGTTCGGCGGCCAGTCGCGCAACTTCGGTGGCGAGCAGGCTGCGCGCACCGCGGCGGCAGCCGACCGTACCGGCCATGCGCTGCTGCATACCCTGTATCAGCAGAACCTGAAAAATAAAACCACTATTTTCTCCGAATGGTACGCGCTGGATCTGGTGAAAAACCAGGATGGCGCTGTGGTGGGCTGCACCGCGCTGAGCATTGAAACCGGCGAAGTGGTCTACTTCAAGGCGAAAGCCACGGTGCTGGCCACCGGCGGTGCGGGCCGTATCTACCAGTCTACCACTAACGCGCATATCAATACCGGCGACGGCGTCGGCATGGCGCTGCGCGCAGGCGTGCCGGTGCAGGATATGGAGATGTGGCAGTTCCACCCGACCGGCATCGCGGGCGCGGGCGTACTGGTGACCGAAGGCTGCCGCGGCGAAGGCGGCTACCTGCTGAACAAGCACGGCGAGCGCTTTATGGAGCGTTACGCGCCGAACGCCAAAGATCTGGCGGGCCGCGATGTCGTGGCGCGTTCGATGATGATTGAAATTCGTGAAGGCCGCGGCTGCGAAGGCCCATGGGGTCCGCACATTAAGCTGAAGCTGGATCACCTGGGCAGCGAAGTGCTGGAGTCGCGTCTGCCGGGTATCCTGGAGCTGTCGCGCACCTTTGCCCACGTCGATCCGGTAAAAGAGCCGATTCCGGTTATCCCGACCTGCCACTATATGATGGGCGGCGTTCCGACCAAAGTGACCGGTCAGGCGCTGACCCTGAATGAAAAAGGCGAAGATGTGGTGGTGCCGGGCCTGTTCGCCGTCGGTGAAATCGCCTGCGTATCGGTGCACGGCGCCAACCGTCTCGGCGGCAATTCGCTGCTGGACCTGGTGGTCTTCGGCCGCGCCGCCGGCCTGCATCTGCTGGAATCTATCCAGGAGCAGGGCGAGCTGCGCGACGCGACGGCGGATGACATCGATGCCGCGATGGCGCGCTACCGCCGCTGGGATAACAACACCACGGGTGAAGATCCGGTTGAGATCCGCAAAGCGCTGCAAAGTTGCATGCAGAATAACTTCTCGGTATTCCGTGAAGGCGACGCAATGGCGAAAGGGCTGGAGGATCTGAAGCAGATCCGCGAGCGCCTGAAGCACGCGCGTCTGGACGATCGCTCCAGCGACTTCAACACGCAGCGTGTTGAATGTCTGGAGCTGGATAACCTGATGGAAACCGCTTTTGCTACCGCCGTGGCAGCCAACTACCGCACGGAAAGCCGCGGCGCTCACAGCCGTTTTGACTACCCGGATCGTGACGATGAGAACTGGCTGTGCCATTCGCTCTATCTGCCGCAAACCGAAAGCATGACGCGCCGTGAGGTGAACATGCAGCCGAAACTGCGCGCCGCTTTCCCGCCGAAAGTGCGTACCTACTAATTTGCGGAGAAAAAACGATGAGACTCGAATTTTCCATTTATCGTTATAACCCGGATGTGGATGACGCGCCCCGTATGCAGGATTACACCCTGGAAGCGGAAGACGGACGCGACATGATGCTGCTGGACGCGCTGATTAAGCTGAAAGAGAAAGATCCGTCGTTGGCGTTCCGCCGCTCCTGTCGTGAAGGGGTGTGCGGCTCCGACGGTCTGAACATGAACGGCCGCAACGGGCTGGCGTGCATTACGCCGGTTTCGGCGCTGGGCAACGGCAAAAAGAAAATTGTCATTCGTCCGCTGCCGGGCCTGCCGGTAATCCGCGACTTAGTCGTGGACATGGGGCAGTTCTACAAGCAGTATGAGAAGATTAAGCCTTACCTGTTGAATAATGGCGAAAATCCGCCCGCGCGCGAGCATTTGCAGACGCCGGACGAGCGTGCGCATCTGGATGGACTTTATGAGTGTATCCTCTGCGCCTGCTGCTCAACCTCTTGCCCGTCGTTCTGGTGGAACCCGGATAAGTTCGTTGGGCCTGCGGGACTGCTGGCTGCCTATCGCTTCCTGATTGACAGCCGCGACACAGAAACCGACGCGCGTCTGGACAACCTGAGCGATGCTTTCAGCGTATTCCGCTGCCACAGCATCATGAACTGTGTCAGCGTTTGCCCTAAAGGGTTGAACCCTACAAAGGCAATCGGCCACATTAAGTCTATGCTGTTGCAACGTAACGCGTAACGAAAATGCCGTCCGGGAACTCAGGTTCCCGGATGTTTTACGGAGACCCCGGTAAGGTCTGTCAGGGCGAAAATGCGCCGCCGCGACAAACCTTACCAAGGTTCCCTTACGGGCCAGGGCATCGGTTGCCCACAGCGCTCGTATCGATGAACTGGATCTGGCTGTGCCGCGCGCCTCACAAGCAGGCGCGGGACGCAGCGTTGGGCAAGCCGGTAATCCGGCAACAATGAAACCTCGAAAAAAGCATGAAATGCTTAAGGGATCACAATGCAGAACAGCGCAATGAAGCCCTGGCTTGACTCCTCCTGGCTGGCCGGCGCGAACCAATCTTACATAGAGCAGCTCTATGAGGATTTTCTCACCGATCCTGAATCTGTTGATGCTGTGTGGCGCGACATGTTCCAGCAGCTGCCCGGCACCGGGCTCAAGCCTGAGCAGTTCCACTCCTCGACGCGCGACTACTTCCGTCGCCTGGCGAAAGACACCTCACGCTATGCCGCCTCCGTTGGCGATCCCGATGCCAATGCCAAACAGGTTAAAGTCCTGCAGTTAATCAACGCTTACCGCTTCCGTGGACATCAGCACGCTAACCTCGATCCGCTGGGCCTGTGGCAGCAGGAGCAGGTGGCGGATCTCGATCCCGCCTTTCACGGCCTGAGCGAAGCGGACTATCAGGAAACCTTCAACGTCGGCTCCTTCGCTATCGGTAAAGATCGTCTGCCGCTTGGCGAATTGATCAACGCGCTGAAGCAGACCTACTGCGGTTCGATCGGCGCGGAATATATGCATATCACCAATACCGAAGAGAAGCGCTGGATCCAGCAGCGTATCGAATCGGTAGTGGGCCACGCCGCCTTCAGCAACGAAGAGAAAAAAGGTTTTCTGAAAGAGCTGACCGCGGCGGAAGGGCTGGAACGTTATCTGGGCGCGAAATTTCCCGGCGCGAAACGCTTCTCGCTGGAAGGCGGCGACGCGCTGGTGCCGATGCTGCGCGAAATGATCCGCCACGCCGGTAAAAACGGCACCCGCGAAGTGGTCATGGGCATGGCGCACCGCGGCCGTCTGAACGTGCTGATCAACGTGCTGGGCAAAAAGCCGCAGGATCTGTTCGACGAGTTCGCCGGCAAGCATAAAGAGCATCTCGGCACCGGCGACGTGAAATATCACATGGGCTTCTCCTCCGACGTAGAGACCGAAGGCGGCATGGTTCACCTGGCGCTGGCGTTCAACCCGTCGCACCTGGAGATCGTCAGCCCGGTGGTGATGGGCTCGGTACGCGCGCGTCTCGATCGTCTGGATGAGCCGGTCAGCAATAAAGTGCTGCCGATCACCATTCACGGCGATGCGGCGGTTATCGGCCAGGGCGTGGTGCAGGAAACCCTGAACATGTCTCAGGCGCGCGGCTATGAAGTGGGCGGTACGGTGCGTATCGTGATCAACAACCAGATCGGTTTCACCACCTCTAACCCGAAAGACGCCCGTTCCACCCAGTACTGTACCGATATCGGCAAAATGGTGCAGTCGCCGATCTTCCACGTCAACGCTGACGACCCGGAAGCGGTGGCCTTCGTCACCCGTCTGGCGCTCGATTTCCGCAATACCTTCAAGCGCGACGTCTTTATCGACCTGGTTTGCTATCGCCGCCACGGCCATAACGAAGCGGACGAGCCGAGCGCCACGCAGCCGGTGATGTACCAGAAAATCAAAAAGCATCCGACGCCGCGTAAAATTTACGCCGATCGTCTGGAAGCGGAGCAGGTGATCAACCTGGAAGACGCCACTGAGATGGTCAACCTTTACCGTGACGCGCTTGATGCGGGCGAATGCGTGGTGCCGGAATGGCGTCCGATGAGCCTGCACTCTTTCACCTGGTCTCCTTATCTCAACCACGAGTGGGATGAGAGCTACCCGGAGAAAGTAGACATCAAACGTCTGCAGGAACTGGCTAAACGCATCAGTCAGGTGCCGGAGTCGGTGGAAGTGCAGTCGCGCGTGGCGAAAATTTACAATGACCGCGCCGAAATGGCGGCGGGCAATAAGCTGTTCGACTGGGGCGCCGCGGAAAACCTGGCCTACGCCACGCTGGTGGACGAAGGCATTCCGGTGCGCATCTCCGGCGAAGACTCCGGTCGCGGCACCTTCTTCCATCGTCATGCAGTGATCCACAACCAGGCGAACGGCTCGACTTACACCCCGTTGCAGCATATTCACAACGGCCAGGGGCAGTTCAGGGTCTGGGACTCCGTGCTGTCGGAAGAAGCGGTGCTGGCGTTCGAGTATGGCTACGCCACGGCGGAACCGCGCACCCTGACTATCTGGGAAGCGCAGTTCGGCGACTTCGCCAACGGCGCGCAGGTGGTGATCGACCAGTTCATCAGCTCCGGTGAGCAGAAATGGGGCCGGATGTGCGGCCTGGTGATGCTGCTGCCGCACGGCTACGAAGGGCAGGGGCCGGAACACTCCTCGGCGCGTCTGGAGCGTTATCTCCAGCTTTGCGCAGAACAGAATATGCAGGTGTGCGTGCCGTCCACGCCGGCGCAGGTTTACCACATGCTGCGTCGTCAGGCGCTGCGCGGTATGCGCCGTCCGCTGGTAGTGATGTCGCCGAAGTCGCTGCTGCGTCATCCGCTGGCCGTTTCTTCGCTGGATGAGCTGGCGAACGGCAGCTTCCAGCCTGCTATCGGCGAAGTCGACGACCTCGATCCGAAAGCGGTGAAACGCGTGGTGCTGTGCGCCGGCAAGGTCTACTACGATCTGCTGGAGCAGCGCCGCAAAAATGAACAAAACGATGTCGCCATCGTGCGTATTGAGCAGCTCTATCCGTTCCCGCATAAAGCGGTGCAGGAAGCGTTGCAGCCTTACGCGCACGTGCATGATTTCGTCTGGTGTCAGGAGGAGCCGCTGAATCAGGGCGCCTGGTATTGCAGCCAGCACCACTTCCGTGAAGTGGTTCCTTTTGGTGCTTCTTTACGTTATGCCGGTCGTCCGGCTTCCGCTTCACCTGCTGTAGGTTACATGTCCGTACACCTGAAACAGCAGCAAGACCTGGTTAATGACGCGCTGAACGTTGATTAAATAAGGAAAGATAATGAGTAGCGTAGATATTCTCGTTCCCGACCTGCCTGAATCTGTTGCTGACGCCACTGTAGCAACCTGGCATAAAAAACCGGGCGATGCGGTAAGCCGCGATGAAGTGCTGGTTGAAATCGAAACGGATAAAGTTGTTCTGGAAGTGCCTGCTTCCGCTGACGGCGTGCTGGAAGCCGTACTGGAAGACGAAGGCGCCACCGTGACCTCGCGTCAAATCCTGGGCCGTCTGAAAGAAGGCAACAGCGGCGGCAAAGAGACCACCGCCAAAGCGGAAAGCAACGAATCGACTCCGGCGCAGCGTCAGTCCGCGTCGCTGGAAGAAGAGAGCAACGACGCCCTGAGCCCGGCGATCCGTCGTCTGATTGCCGAGCACAGCCTGGACGCGACAGCCATTAAAGGCACCGGCGTCGGCGGCCGCATCACCCGCGAAGATGTGGAAAAACATCTGAAGCAGCAGCCGGCTGCGGCGAAAGCCGAACCGAAACAGGATGCCGCTCCGCAGCAGCCGCTGGCGGGCCGCAGCGAGAAGCGCGTACCGATGACGCGTCTGCGTAAGCGCGTCGCTGAACGCCTGCTGGAAGCGAAGAACAGCACCGCGATGCTGACCACCTTCAACGAAGTGAACATGAAGCCGATCATGGATCTGCGCAAGCAGTACGGCGACGCCTTCGAGAAGCGTCACGGCGTGCGTCTGGGCTTTATGTCCTTCTATATTAAGGCGGTTGTGGAAGCGCTGAAACGTTACCCGGAAGTGAACGCCTCTATCGACGGCGACGATGTGGTTTACCACAACTACTTCGACGTCAGCATCGCCGTTTCTACGCCGCGCGGTCTGGTGACGCCGGTGCTGCGCGATGTCGATACGCTGAGCATGGCGGATATCGAGAAGAAAATTAAAGAGCTGGCGGTAAAAGGCCGCGACGGCAAGCTGACCGTTGAAGAGCTGACCGGCGGCAACTTTACCATCACCAACGGCGGCGTCTTCGGTTCGCTGATGTCCACGCCGATCATCAACCCGCCGCAGAGCGCTATTCTGGGCATGCACGCCATTAAAGATCGTCCGATGGCGGTCAATGGTCAGGTAGTGATTCTGCCAATGATGTATCTGGCGCTCTCTTACGATCACCGTCTGATCGATGGCCGCGAATCCGTCGGCTATCTGGTTGCAGTGAAAGAGATGCTGGAAGATCCGGCGCGCCTGCTGCTGGACGTCTAATCTTGCCGGGCGCGGTTAAGCCGCGCCCAACGTTATTAATCTTTTCAGACCTGAATGGATAGAACATCATGAACTTACACGAGTACCAGGCGAAACAGCTGTTTGCACGGTATGGCTTACCGGCACCCACCGGTTACGCCTGCACTACGCCACGTGAAGCAGAAGAAGCGGCCTCTAAAATCGGCGCAGGCCCGTGGGTAGTTAAATGTCAGGTTCATGCCGGCGGCCGCGGTAAAGCGGGCGGTGTGAAAGTGGTTAAGAGCAAAGAAGAGATCCGCGCCTTTGCTGAAAACTGGCTGGGTAAACGTCTGGTCACTTACCAAACGGATGCGGAAGGACAGCCGGTAAACCAGATTCTGGTGGAAGCTGCAACCGATATCGATCAGGAACTCTATCTGGGCGCCGTGGTAGACCGCAGCTCGCGTCGCGTGGTGTTCATGGCCTCTACTGAAGGCGGTGTAGAGATTGAGAAAGTGGCGGAAGAAACGCCGCACCTGATTCATAAAATGGCGCTCGATCCGCTGACTGGCCCGCAGCCTTATCAGGGACGCGAGCTGGCGTTCAAGCTGGGTCTGAGCGGCAAGCAGGTGAATCAGTTCACCAAAATCTTTATGGGCCTCGCCACCATGTTCCTGGAGCGCGACCTGGCGCTGGTTGAGATCAACCCGCTGGTTATTACCAAACAGGGTGATCTGATCTGCCTGGACGGCAAACTGGGCGCTGACGGTAACGCCATGTTCCGCCAGCCGGAACTGCGCGAAATGCGCGATCCGAGCCAGGAAGATCCGCGCGAAGCGCACGCGACGCAGTGGGAACTGAACTACGTTGCGCTGGAAGGCAACATCGGCTGTATGGTGAACGGTGCCGGTCTGGCAATGGGCACCATGGACATCGTGAAACATCACGGCGGCCAGCCTGCTAACTTCCTTGACGTGGGCGGCGGCGCAACCAAAGAGCGCGTGACCGAAGCGTTTAAAATCATCCTGTCTGACGACGCGGTGAAAGCAGTATTCGTTAACATCTTCGGCGGCATCGTACGCTGCGACCTGATCGCCGACGGCATTATCGGCGCGGTAGCCGAAGTGGGCGTCAACGTGCCGGTCGTGGTGCGTCTTGAAGGGAACAACGCTGAGCTGGGCGCACAGAAACTGGCGGACAGCGGACTGAACATTATTGCAGCAACCAGCCTGACCGACGCGGCCCAACGCGTTGTTGCTGCAGCGGAGGGTAAATAATGTCCATTTTGATCGACAAAAACACCAAAGTTATCTGCCAGGGTTTCACCGGCGGCCAGGGTACATTCCACTCTGAGCAGGCGCTGGCCTATGGCACGCAGCTGGTTGGCGGCGTGACGCCGGGCAAAGGCGGCACCACCCATCTCGGTCTGCCGGTGTTTAACACCGTGCGCGAAGCGGTGGAAGCCACCGGCGCGACCGCCTCTGTGATCTACGTTCCGGCTCCGTTCTGTAAAGACGGCATCCTGGAAGCGATCGATGCGGGCATTAAATTGATCATCACCATCACCGAAGGTATCCCGACGCTGGATATGCTGACGGTGAAAGTGAAGCTGGATGAAGCGGGCGTGCGCATGATCGGCCCGAACTGTCCGGGCGTTATTACTCCAGGCGAATGTAAAATCGGCATCATGCCGGGTCACATTCATCAGCCTGGCCGCATCGGCATCGTTTCTCGCTCCGGCACGCTGACCTATGAAGCCGTCAAGCAGACCACCGACATCGGCTACGGTCAGTCCACCTGCGTGGGCATCGGCGGCGACCCGATTCCGGGCTCCAACTTCATCGATATTCTGGAGATGTTCCAGAACGATCCGCAGACCGAAGCCATCGTCATGATCGGCGAAATCGGCGGCAGCGCCGAAGAAGAAGCGGCCGCTTACATCAAAGAACATGTCACCAAACCGGTTGTGGGCTACATTGCGGGCGTGACTGCGCCAAAAGGCAAGCGTATGGGCCACGCTGGCGCCATCATTGCGGGCGGCAAAGGTACGGCGGATGAGAAGTTCGCTGCGCTGGAAGCGGCTGGCGTAAAAACTGTTCGTAGCCTGGCAGACATTGGCGACGCTGTAAAAGCTGTTCTCCCTCTCAACTAATCTGTGTCAGATTATTCAGCCTATTGGCCACCTTCGGGTGGCCTTTTTTATGTTCCCGTTGAGTGTCCTGCGCCTGCTGCTTTAATGCTCTCTGTTATTTCCCGTTAACGCTTAGCGTGTATAGGGTGCGTCTAACCGTTTTACCTTCATTGTCCAGATTTTTTGTTCATAAAGGGTAATCAACAGGCTAATAAG
>NZ_JANION010000139.1:0-40497 GCF_024610815.1 Mixta sp. | reverse complement strand
GGAGAAACCAGACCGCCGTTCAGCAGCGTCAGGGTGAAGACGCCGGTCATGCCGCCGAGAATCACGGCGATCAGCAGGCGCGGCGCCATCAGCACATACGGGAAGTAGATTTCATGGATGCCGCCAAGGAAGTGGATAATGGCCGCACCGCTCGCTGACTGTTTCGCGTTGCCGCGGCCAAAGAACATATAGGCGACCAGCACGCCCATGCCCGGGCCTGGGTTGGCTTCAATCAGGAAGAAAATGGATTTGCCGGCTTCGCTGGCCTGCTGGATGCCCAGAGGCGAGAAGATGCCGTGGTTGATGGCGTTGTTCAGGAACAGAATCTTCGCCGGTTCAACGAAAATCGAGGTCAGAGGCAGCAGGTTGTTCTGCACCATGATATTCACGCCCGCGGCGAGAATATGGGAGAGGCCTTCCACCAGCGGACCGATGGCGAGGAACGCCAGAATCGCCAGCAGCATACCGATGATGCCCGCCGAGAAGTTGTTGACCAGCATCTCGAAGCCGCTTTTGATTTTGCCGTCTACCGCGCGGTCAAAGGTTTTGATCGCCCAGCCGCCCAGCGGACCGGCAATCATCGAACCGAGGAACATCGGCATATCCGCGCCAACGATCACGCCCATGGTGGTAATCGCGCCCACCACGCCGCCGCGATCGCCGCCGACCAGACGTCCGCCGGTATAACCGATCAGCAGCGGCAGCAGGTAGGTGATCATCGGGCCGACCAGCTTCGCCAGCGTTTCGTTCGGCAGCCAGCCGGTAGGAATAAACAGGGCGGTGATGATGCCCCAGGCGATAAAGGCGCCGATATTCGGCATCACCATATTGCTTAGAAAACGACCAAAGCTTTGAACCTTGACCTTGACAGATGAGGACATAAAAACACACCTCTTATTGTTACGCGCTGACAAATAAGAGAGCGCGTGATTTTGTTAAGACGCTACGGCGAGGCGCCGTCGGATTACTGTATGCAGGCGGACTCTAGCACGCGATTATGACGCTGCGTAGTGAGCTCATCGAAGTGATAAAGATCACAATTAGAGGTAGGTTATCGGACCATATTTGGTGATTAAGATCACAGAAAAGCCCTTATTGAAAACAGGAATGGCGAAATTAGCGGCGAGACAGGGGAATATAATGTGATATTAATCACATTTTTCATGTGGTGGTTTGTTTTAAAAATGTGACGAGTATCACAATAAACTTTTGGTCGAAAATGCGCCAGATCACATTTTTGCCTGGACCGGAAACGGCGCGTCGCGCGGCGCTTTTTTGCAGAAGAGATAACGCCGCGTCGAAAGCAGTAAACAGCGCAGCAGGGGAGGTTAATCGCACCGGAGAAAGTGAAGCGGGAAAGCGATCATCGGTGCATGGCTAATGAAAGAAGCGAGACAAGTACCGGTAAAGCCGGGTAAAGGCAATAACGAGCGCGGGAAATGGGCAACCTCAGGTTGAAAAGTAGCGATAACGGGACAGCCGCAGAGAAAGCGTAGGAAGAAACGGGCGCCAGGATAATCCCTGCGACACCCGCTCTGTGTTACTGGAAGCCGCCCTGCACTGCGCTCTGCGCCTGCGTCAGCGCCTGTGCTTTGGCCGATACGTTGCTCATCAACGTATTGTACTGGCTCGCCTGCTCCTGCGTCGGGAACTGCACGCCATTGTCGTTAAAGGTGACCCGATCGCCCTGCTGTTGCAGGAAATCGCCAGTCTGCACCACATCCTGGCTCAGCGATTGCAGCGCTGGCAGCAGCGGCATCAGCGACGCCGCAGGCTGGGTCACCACTTTGGTATAAACGCGGTCATATACCGCTTTTAAATCATCCGGCTGTTTCAGCGCCGCCTTGCTGCTGTCGGCCTGAGTCTTAGCGTTCTGAATCTGCTGCGTCAACACGCTGAGCGAGCCACTCGCCTGGCGCAGCGCGTCGCGGCGCGTCAGGTAGTCTTGCGGCAGACGAATGGCGGAAAGCTCGTCTACCACCGGACGCAGACCCTGATCCACCGCTTTGTTCACCTGCTGCGAAAAATCATAAATGATGGCGTAGTCACTGGTGTAATTGCCAAAGCGCTGCTTCTGATCTTCACTGAGCGCCGGCAGGCGTTCACCGCTGCGCATCACGGTATTCTGTAAAAAGTCACTAAAAGCCTTACGCTGTTCACCCTCTTTATCACCGCAGCCGGTAAGTTGAAAGATGACCAACAGGGCCGCCAACGGCAGCCACAGGCGCATCCAGACGCGGGAAACTCCGGTCGCCATAGCGTTTACTCCTGTAAATTAACGAATTATCTATTTGTTCAGGCAGCGAGGCTGCCGCCCTGAGGTGCCTAAAGCATAGATCAATGCGATTAGGCTGAATATGGCTATTCAGTAATTAACGATAATTAACACGGCGTTCAGCACGTTTTTTAAGCAGGAAACGGACCAGGAAAAAAGGGAGCGGGCAAGAAAAGAGTAAAGACGGAAGCAAGATCGAAAAATAGTCAGAAAACGGGCGGCAAAACGCTGGCGATCGTCTAATACTTAAATTCCCGATTTATGTTGCACTGCCCTGACCTCGTCCCCTTGCAACAAACCGGCATTCTGAGCCTGGGTTTCAGGTTCTTTTCTCTGTCCTCTTTCACGTTGTTCATAGTGAGTTTTAGGAGTTTGCTATGGAAGTAAAAGATCCCATGGTTGAGTTACTCAGCAGTCTTGAGCAAATTGTATTGACACGGAATGTTGGCGATACCTTTTCCGCGCAGCAAGAAAAAACGGTCTCAGTGCCAGAACCACAGCGCCTGCGCGAAATGACCGGCATGAAAATTGATGAATTTGCCCGCGTGATGGGCGTGAGCGTCTCTTCAGTGAAAAGCTGGGAAGCGAGACGCACCCGCCCGTCAGGTAGCGCACAGAAGCTGATGCAGCTGCTGCATTCAAACCCGTATCTGGGCCGCCAGCTGCTTGACTGAGTGTGTAAATACCGAAAAAAACCCGCCACCGGCGGGTTTTTTTGTTTCAGGCCAGCTGATGAACCAGATGCTCCATCAGATCGGGCGGCAAGGGCGGCGCATAGTTCTGTCCCTCTTCTACGCCGCGCGCCGCCAGACTCCAGGCATCGCCTGAGGCGGCGAGCGCCAGGCTAATCGGTTCCAGCGATGCGTCCAGCGTTTTTGTCTCCGCCGCGCTTTCCTTTGCCTCCGCCGTTTGCGCCAGCAGCGCCGCGATGGCGCTTTCGCCGCCGCTCAGTCCCAGGCCGGCCAGCGTCGTCGGCAATGCGCCGCTTTCCGACAGGCCGTTATGCGCCATCTCTCCGACATCAGCGATGAGGCTGTTTAGCGCGCTGAGCGATAGCTGATGGGCATCTTCCGGCGTGGCTTCCTGATGAACGGTCTGTCCGTCGCCATGGTCCGGCCTGTTGTCCACTGTCGCAGACTGGGCGTTGAAGGCCGTGCTGGTTTCTTCCTCAGCGTGCGTCGCCAGATCCGGGACGGCTTCAGCCAGCACGCTGTTTGCCGGGGCGTGGCCGGTATCGAACGTCACGCTACGGCTGGCGCTGCTGCTGCCGGGAAATTCCGGGTTATCAGGATGGGCGACGGTAACGTTAAGTTGATAATCGCCGTCCGGGATAGTGGCCAGCGCGCCTGCCGGGATGGTGACTTTCCAGCGTCCGTCATTATCGGTAACGGTTTGCCAGCTCAGTTCGCCCAGCGTTACCGTCACTGCGCTGCCGGCAAATATATAATGGGTGGTGCCGCCGATCGTTTGATCGCTTTGCGCTTCCGTCGCGTTGATGATGTTATCGCCCCAGGGGTCAATGGCTACCTGCGGCGGGAACTCGCTGGGATCGGTGTCGCGGGTGAATTCCAGGATGCGCGCCGTGACGATGCTCGGCTGGCCCTCTTCCAGCAGGGTAACGGTCACCATCTGCGTACCGTTCATCGGCAGCAGTTTGGTCTCTTCAAAGGGCACCCACACGCTCCAGTTCAGCTCGCCATTCACCAGCGTGAGCCCGCTTTGATAATGTTGTCCACGCAGCTCGACGTCAACGATAGCGTCCGCCGTCACCCTGTCGGCATCCAGCACGCCGCCGCTCAGTCTCAGGCCGTTGCCCTTTTCCTCGTAGGTAACCAGATTATCGCCGCTGACCGCATCCAGCGTCGGGCCTAAGGGCGATGCCTGCGTTTCGCCGTTTACCGTCAGCGTAATGCCAGCGGTAAAACTACCGGTTTTTACCGTTAACGGCACGTCGCCGACAGGCAGCGCATTCATCTCTTCGCCTGGTATTCTGACCATCCATTCATGGTCCGTCACGCTGGCGCGATAACTTTTCCCGTTCAACGTTAGCGTCACCGGACGGGTGTCATCCCGCACCGTGCCGGTAAAAATATGATCCCACGGGGCGTCGTAGTGCATCACCTCGTCGCCGCCGGGCAGCAGATCGATCTTCAACGGAATCTTCTGCACCACGGTTACCGGCAGGACGGTGCTGGCGGTTTCATCACCGTCCCGCACCGTGACGATAATCGACGTCGGGCCTTGCTCAAGCCGGGCGTCATTAGGAACGGTCAGCGCCCAGGTATCCCCAAAAACGTTCGTGACATAGATCTCATGGCCCAGTTGAACCCAGATTTCGCTGTTATTGTCGACGTTGGCGACTTTACCGCTGAGGTGCAGTTTATAGGCCGATATCTCTTCCTGTGAGATCAGCGAACCCTGACGCAGCGAGTCAAGCGTGATAGTGGGCGCCAGCTCTGGATCGCCGCCGGTGATAATGTCGATATTTCGGCTGTCGGACAGAGCGCCGTTGCCCAGCTGCGCTTTTACCTCGACGTCGCCGGAGCCTAACGTTTGAAGCGTGGAAGCCGGGATAGTGACGCTCCACTCGCCGTAATTGCCCGTTCTGCCGGTAAACGTCTGGCCAGGCAGCGCGCCCGGAAATGTAACGCTGACGAGCTCTCCTGCCGCGACATTAAGACTGGCGCCGGAAATAATTAAATCGGTCTGACTTTCCCGCGCGCTGATAACGTCATCGGTGGAAACCGCGCCGATGGCGATGCGCGGTTCGGTAGAGGAAAAAATATCGTCCAGCCTGATCGTCCGCTCCAGGGAGGTCGTCTCGCCCAGATAATTGGTCGTAATCACCTGCAACCGGTATTCGCCTGGAGAAAGCGCCATCAAATCAGCAACGGAGACGGGTACATGCCATTTGCCTTCCTCATCGACACGCGGCTGATAGTTTTTTGTGCCAAAAACGACCGCCACCACGGTGCCCGGTGTCACGTTAATGGCGGTACCGGAAAGCAACGCCGGGAACATGGCCCACTGCTCATCATCAATCGCAAAGTTGTTATAAGGAGGATCGATAGTCAGGTACGGCGCCGTCGCCGTTTTGGCCACGATAAATTCACGTACGACGGTGGCGGTTTCATTCACATCCTGCACCCAGGCCGTAATGGCCGCCGAGCCATTCTGCAATGTCGCCAGATCGCCAGCGGGAATGGTGGTTTGCCAGTGGTGATTTTTGACCGTTGCCGCGTAGATATCATCGCCCAGCTGAACCCATACCTGACTGCCGTTCGGCACGTTGTCGACGGTGCCGCTGACGATCAGGCCGCTTTGTCGTTCGACGGCAGTCAGCACGTCGTCGCTGGTGATGCTGTTAAGGGTGATTTCCGCCGCGCAGGGCGTCGCATGACCTTTCGTGACGGTAAAGGTACGGTCGATAAGGGTACGTGAGCCGTCATAATCGGCCACCGCCATCACGCTGATGGTATGCTCGCCGGGCGTCAGCGTTTTCAGCACTTCCGGGGGCAGCGTCAGGTGCCAGCTGCCGTTGGCGTCAATCGGCACCTGCCAGCTTTTCCCTTCCAGCATCACGGTAACCAGCGAGCCTTTCTCCGCGAACTCCGTCAGGCCGGAGATGACCTGACCATGGGTTTTTTCCCGGCCGGTCAGCACATCGTTGCCCGCTATCGGACCGATGCCGACACCCGCCGCCGCGCCGTTGCTCATATCCGGAATTTCGACGGTGCGCGTCAGCTCAGTGGTTTTGCCGGAACGGTTAGTGACGCTGATGGTTAGCTGGCGCTCCACCTCCAGCAGCGAGGTAATGGCGGAAGGCGGGATGGGCAGGCTCCAGTCGCCGTTTTTATCAACGCGCGCCTGCCACGTATGGTCTTCCAGCGTCACCGTCACCAGCGCGCCGGGCTCAACATGACGCGCGGTGCCGAAGAGCAGCGCCGGAGAATAGTAATCGGCGGGGTTGGTCGCGCGGAAGCCATCTTCGAACAACGGTTCGACGGTCAGCGTGGGGGGTTTAACCCCGCCACGTCCACAACCATAATGTTTACCAGAGGTGTGTTTGCTCATGATTATCGTCTCGTATGCAGGGTTAAGGTTGGACGAGCGATATCAGATATAATCAAGCGTGCATGCGCAGGCACGGTTTTTTTCGTGGACGACCTTGATGAAATAAAGGGTTTATTTAACAAGTCATTCCGCTGATAAACAGAGAGAATAAACAGGAATGATTGTTTTTTAGCCGAAAAAAAGCGGACGCTTCAGCCATGAATGGCGTGACTGACGAAGCGATAATATAGGAATTTTCTCACGACATCTTAAGGCGTTTCGGCAGATAACTCCCCTGTCGAAGCAGGGCGGTTCAGGTTTACGCCGGCATCAGGTTGTGGCTCAGGAAGTTGTTTATATTGCGCTGTGTCGCTTACAGCGCATATTTTGCCGCCTGTTTTTCAAACCAGGCTTCCGGCACATTGTAAGGTCGCTGTTGCAGCTGGGCGATGCCCTGTTCAATGGTCGCCTGCGCCTGGCGCCAGAGTTCCGCGCTGCCTTCACGCAGCAGCGTAATCTGCACCTGCTTCTCCACCAGGTAGATGCGGGCGAAGTGCGGATCGTACTGCACAATGGCGCGGGTATTATCAATAATGTCCGCCAGCTTAATGGTCTGCGCGTCGGGCGAGGCGTCGGCGGTATGACGGAAATGCGCCACCTTGCGCGCGGCACGGTTTTTCGCCTGCGGCTGTTTTTTATCGGTCAGCATGCTGACCAGTTCGGCGACTTCAGGGCCAAACTGCTGCGCAATATCCTCAAGGGTGGCGCCGGTATCTTCTACCGTGTCGTGCAGCCAGGCGGCGGCCAGCATGTTTTCATCATCGGTGACGCTGCGCACCAGCTCAACCACGGCGGCGGGATGAACGATATAGGGCTCATCCGTATATTTGCGCCGCTGGCCGGCGGCGGCGTGGATTTCTGTCGCAAAGCGTCTTGCCCGTTCTTCCAGTGACTGCATAGATTTCTCCCCCTGCTCTGGTTAAATATTGCTTGCAATTATGTAGTACGCTATTTATATTGTCACGCATGAGTACACATCAAGATGACAAAAAAGCGCCGGGCGCGCCACTGCTGCTGGATAACCAGTTCTGCTTCGCCCTTTACTCAGCCAATCTGGCGATGCATAAACTTTATCGCCAACTGCTGACGCAGCTCGACATCACCTATCCGCAATATCTGGTGATGCTGGTGCTGTGGGAGCGCGATGACGTTACGGTCTCCGATATCGGCGAGCGTTTGTTTCTCGACTCCGCCACGCTGACGCCGCTGTTGAAACGGCTGGAGGCGGCGGGGCTGGTGTCACGCCAGCGCTCGCGGCAGGATGAGCGCCAGGTGGTGGTCACGCTGACGGAGCAAGGCCGCGCGCTACGCGAAAAAGCGTTAAGCATTCCTGAATCGGTTATTTGCGCCTCGGACTGCGATGTCGAGACGTTACAGACCCTTAAGGGCCAGCTTGATCGGCTGCGGGATAATCTGGTTCGCTAGTCCTGTTGTCCAGCCACTGGACAGAGTGGCTGAACAAACTAACCTTTTTAATGTCGTACTAATTAAATCGTTCGCTATTTAATTGTGAATAAACAAACAGGAAGGGGATTTATATGTCATTAGAAAAAGTCATCTATCGTGCAAAAGCAAAAGCTACGGGTGGACGTGATGGCCGCGCCACCTCTTCTGACGGCGTACTGGACGTGAAGCTGGGCGTACCGAAAGAGATGGGCGGCGCCGGCGGCGAAGTCACTAACCCAGAACAGCTGTTCGCCGCTGGTTATTCCGCCTGCTTCCTGGGCGCGATGAAGTTCGTCGCCTCGCGTGACAAAATCGCCATGCCGAAAGAGGCCTTTATCGAAGGCGAGGTGGGCATTGGTCCGCTACCGACCGGTTTTGGCATTGAAGCTACGCTGAATATTCATCTGCCAGGCATGGACCAGGCGGAAGCGCAGAAGCTGGTCGACGCCGCGCATATCGTTTGTCCTTACTCTAACGCCACCCGCGACAACATCGACGTGACTCTGAATATCATCAACGCCTGATATCCCGCCGCGCGCGTTCTGACGCGCGGCTTTCCCTCTCTCTGGCTATCAAACTGTGCGTTTTCTCGTCACGATGGCGAAATTTCGCTGATCCTGATGCCTGACTGTGGTTTACTGCCCACGCTCCACCGGAAAAGGTTCCTTTTTCCGTTCAGAATCCTCTTGTTCATCACGCTGTGAGAATAATGCGATTGTCGGTAAGAACTCTGGCGCAGCGGAGCGGTCTGAATATCGTTTGTAAAGCATATGTTGCGCCGGGAATAAAGAAGGTCGAATGAATTATATAAAATCACTCACTCAGCAAAAGCTGTCTCTTTTGCTGTCGCTCTACATTGGCATTTTGTTGAATTTGCCCATATTTTACCGCCGATTTGATCCATTTCTGAATAAATCCACGCTCACTGACTGGCTGTCGGCCGGGGCGGAAGTCATGGCTATCGTTCTGCTGACTTTCTTCCTGATGCGTCTGCTGTCGCTGGGCGGCAAGCTGTTTTATCGTATTCTCGCTACCGTGCTGGTGCTGATCTCGGTGGCCGCCGCCTACTATATGGCCTTTTTCAACGTGGTGATCGGCTACGGCATCGTGGCTTCGGTGATGACCACCGATATCGATCTCTCGAAAGAGGTAGTGGGCTATCAGTTTGTACTGTGGATGGTGCTGGTCAGCGCGCTGCCGCTGCTGATGATCTGGCGCAACCGCCTGCGCATGACGCTGATTGAACAGTTAAAAACGCCGGGACAGCGTCTGAAGCCGTTGGGCATTATGCTGCTGGCGGTCGTGCTGGTGTGGCTGCCGATCCGCTATTTCGACAAGCTGCAAAAAGCGAATGAAGAGATCACCAATATCGACCTGCCGAGCTATGGCGGCGTGGTGGCGCACTCTTATCTGCCTTCCAACTGGCTGTCGGCGCTGGGCCTGTTCACCTGGACGCACCTTGATGAAGCGGTGGACGGGCAGGAGCTGCTGGACCCGGCGAAGAAATTCACTTACGTGGCGCCGCCGGGCATCGACGACACCTACGTGGTGTTCGTGATCGGCGAGACCACCCGCTGGGATCATATGGGACTGCTGGGCTACGAGCGCGACACCACGCCGAAGCTTTCCCATGAAAAAAACGTGGTGGCATTCCGCGGCGAATCGTGCGACACCGCCACCAAGCTCTCGCTGCGCTGCATGTTTGTGCGCGAAGGCGGCACTATGGATAATCCGGGCCGCACGCTGAAAGAAGAGAACGTTTTCGCAGTGCTGAAATCGCTGGGCTTTAGCTCTGAGCTGTTCGCCATGCAGAGCGAAGTCTGGTTTTACGACAACAGTCATGCGGATAACTTCGCCTTCCGCGAGCAGATCGGCTCTGAGCGCCGCAATCAGGGCAAGCCGGTTGACGATATGCTTTTGATCCCGGAACTGAAGGCGTCGCTCGATCGTCATCCGAACGGCAAACATCTGGTGGTGCTGCATACCAAAGGCTCGCACTATCTTTATTCCCAGCGCTATCCGCGCAGCTACGCGCGCTATACGCCGGAGTGTATGGGCGTAGATGATAAGTGCAGCAAGGCGCAGCTGATTAACGCCTTCGATAACTCGGTGCTTTATACCGACAGTGTGCTGGACAGCGTCTATGACCAACTGCGCGACAAGAAGGCGATCGTCTTCTATGCCGCCGACCACGGTGAGTCGATCAGCGATAATATGCACCTGCACGGCACGCCGCGCGACATGGCGCCGCCGGAGCAGTTCCGCGTGCCGATGATCGTCTGGGCGTCCGACAGCTGGCTGGCGGATGGGCGCAACAAGCAGGCATTTGAACGTTTACAGGCGCAGCAGCGCGTAGGAAAAACCCATCGCCATGTTGAACTGTTTGATACCCTTCTCGGCTGCCTGGGTTACACCTCGCCGGACGGCGGCATTAAAGCGGACAACAACTGGTGTCAGGCGCCTGCCGCCGGCGCGGTAAGCAAAAGCTAATCCCGCGGCTGGCGCGCCGCCGACGTGAATGCTTTTCAGCCAGTTGACGCGCTCAACGTGAAAAAGTCATTGACGCCTGGCGGCGACCTCAGTAAGATGCGCCCCCATCGGCGAGTAGCGCAGCCTGGTAGCGCAACACGTTCGGGACGTGTGGGTCGGAGGTTCAAATCCTCTCTCGCCGACCAAATTCCCAACCCCAGTCAGCAATGACTGGGGTTTTTGCGTTTTAGCGCCGGTCAATGCGCCCGGCATTTTACCTCCCGCCTTCTCGCCTGGATGGGTCAGATATATCTTACCGTTATGGTTTTTCTTTCCGACATAACTTCTTCTTTTATCCAGCTCGCATGCGCAATCGCCTTTAACCGTTATTAATCGCCCTCTCAAAGGAATAAGGCGCGCCCAGCCTGAGATCGAATCTTATTTCGCGTCACATCCTTCCTCTGTCCGATTGTTGCCCGTCGCTGATTGCCTGCGCCACAGGCGTAGCATTTTTTGCTGTTACTCAGGCTTAACAGCCATCAAATCGTTCAGTTATTCAGCGTTCAACGATAAATTTTAAAGGTTTTTTCGCCGTCGAACCCACTGCGACGCTCGCTTTTTACCCGTTTTTTATCGGGCTAATCCGTTAAGAGATGAATTATTCAGCTGCTTTTGTTAGTGGAAGGTTTTTTTTATGTTTGCTTGCTGTTTCTCACACTCTGTGTAAATACCTGACATCTGTATTGACGTGCTTGCAATCTGTTGACAAATTGATGTTTCACCGAGGTAAGGGAAGCGGATTCTTCTGATAGATTTCTTACTGTCAGAGTCAACAAACCCTCACTTATCTCCTGATGCCTTCGGGCAGCTCGCACCGACCGCACAAAAAAAACAGAGGCCGGGCACACGCGCAAACACACATCACACATTGGAGCATAAGCATGAGTATTTCCTTGGCTAAATCAGGGGTGCTAAAGGTTGGTCTGAGCCTGATCGCAATGACCGTGGCCGCCAGCGTTCAGGCTAAGACTCTGGTCTATTGTTCAGAAGGCTCGCCGGAAGGATTTAACCCGCAGCTGTTCACGTCCGGCACCACCTATGACGCCAGTTCGCGCCAGGTTTACAACCGTTTGGTGGAGTTCACTATCGGCACGACGGAACTGCATCCGGCGCTGGCTGAGAAGTGGGACGTCAGCGAAGACGGCAAAACCTATACCTTTCACCTGCGTAAAGGGGTGAAGTGGCACACGACAAAAGATTTCAAGCCGACCCGCGACTTCAATGCGGATGATGTGGTGTTCACCTTCGAGCGTCAGCTCGACAAGAACAACAAATATCATGGCGTTTCCGGCGGCAACTACGAATACTTTGAAGGCATGGATATGCCGAACCTGATCAGCAAGATCGAGAAGGTGGACGACTATACCGTGCGTTTCACTCTGACGCGTCAGGAAGCGCCGTTCCTTGCCGACCTCGGCATGGATTTCGCCTCGATTCTGTCAGCGGAATATGCCGACAAGATGCTTCAGGCGGGCACGCCGGAGAAAGTGGACCTGAACCCGGTCGGCACCGGCCCGTTCCAGCTGCTGCAATACCAGAAAGATTCCCGCATCCTGTATAAAGCCAACGCCGAATACTGGGGCACCAAGCCGAAAGTCGACCGCCTGGTCTTCTCTATCACGCCGGACGCCTCGGTGCGCTACGCCAAGCTGCAAAAAGGCGAGTGCCAGGTCATGCCGTATCCAAACCCGGCGGATATCGCGCGCATGAAGCAGGATAAAAACATCAACCTGATGGAGCAGCCTGGCCTGAACGTCGGCTATCTCTCATTCAACGTTGAGAAAAAACCGCTGGATAACCTCAAAGTGCGTCAGGCGCTGACGATGGCGGTCAATAAGAAAGCGATCATCGACGCCGTCTATCAGGGCGCTGGCCAGTCGGCGAAGAACCTGATCCCGCCGACCATGTGGGGCTACAACGATGCGGTGCAGGATTACCCTTACGATCCGGCTAAGGCCAAAGAACTGCTGAAAGAAGCGGGCATGGCCGATGGCTTCTCTATCGACCTGTGGGCGATGCCGGTACAGCGTCCTTACAACCCGAACGCGCGCCGTATGGCGGAGATGATTCAGGCTGACTGGGCGAAAATCGGCGTGAAAGCCAAAATCGTTACCTACGAGTGGGGCGAGTACCTGAAGCGCGCCAAAGATGGCGAACATCAGACGGTGATGATGGGCTGGACCGGCGACAATGGGGATCCGGATAACTTCTTCGCCACGCTGTTCAGCTGCGCGGCGGCGAAAGACGGCTCCAACTATTCACGCTGGTGCGACAAGTCATTTGAAGATTTGATTCAGCCTGCCCGTGCGACGGACGACCATCAGAAACGTATCGAACTTTACAAGCAGGCTCAGGTAGTGATGCACGATCAAGCGCCCGCGCTGATCATCGCGCACTCCACCGTCTATGAGCCGGTCAGTAAAAAAGTGTCCAACTACGTGGTGGATCCACTGGGCGGTCACTACTTCGTTAACGTCGATATCGCTGAATAATCAACGGGGCCGGCAGCCGCTGGCCCGAAATGTCTCGTCGCGATGGCTGCCTGCGCAGGTTGCAGGCAGCCATCGCCCGACGGCGATATTTGTGGGCTGAACGCATTTCATCCCCTTTCCCGGACGAAAAAAAGGCTAAGGCGCAACCTGTTGCGTCGCGGTTGGCTTCACGCCATCGCAGGATGTGAGCAAAACTCGCCCAACGCGGCGGGATAAAAACAGAGAAACGGAATATGTTGCAGTTCATACTCCGACGTTTGGGCCTGGTAATCCCAACGTTTATCGGTATTACCCTTTTAACCTTCGCCTTCGTGCATCTGATCCCCGGCGATCCGGTGCTGATCATGGCGGGCGAACGCGGGATCTCCCCGGAACGCCACGCGCAGCTGATGGCCCAGCTGGGTCTCGATCAGCCGATGTGGAAACAGTATCTCACCTATATCAACGGCGTCCTGCACGGCGACCTCGGCATCTCCCTGAAAAGCCGCACCCCGGTATGGGACGAGTTCGTGCCGCGCTTTAAGGCGACGCTGGAGCTGGGCTTCTGCGCCATGCTGTTCGCAATGATCGTCGGCATTCCGGTCGGCGTGCTGGCGGCGGTGAAACGCGGCTCGATTTTCGACCACACTGCGGTCGGCATCTCCCTGACCGGCTATTCGATGCCGATTTTCTGGTGGGGCATCATGCTGATCATGCTGGTCTCGGTGCAGCTCAACCTGACGCCGGTCTCCGGGCGGCTCGGCGACGCGGTGTTCCTTGACGATACCCAGCCGCTGACCGGCTTCGTGCTGATCGATACCCTGCTCTGGGGCGAGGCGGGCGACTTCAAAGATGCGGTGATGCATATGATTCTGCCCGCCATCGTGCTGGGCACCATTCCGCTGGCGGTGATCGTGCGTATGACGCGCTCCTCGATGCTGGAAGTGCTGGGCGAGGACTATATCCGTACCGCGCGCGCCAAAGGGCTGACGCGCATGCGGGTGATTGTGGTCCACGCGCTGCGCAACGCCATGCTGCCGGTGGTGACGGTGATTGGCCTGCAAATCGGCACGCTGCTGGCGGGCGCGATCCTGACCGAAACCATCTTCTCCTGGCCTGGGCTGGGTCGCTGGCTGATCGAAGCGTTGCAGCGTCGTGACTACCCGGTGGTGCAGGGCGGCGTGCTGATGGTCGCCACGTTGATTATCCTGGTTAACCTGCTGGTTGACCTGCTTTACGGCGTGGTTAACCCACGCATCCGACACAAGAAATAAGGGGGCGCCAGCATGTCTGTAGTTGATCCTGGCAGCGTAAGCGCTGCACCCACGCCGATGACCCCTTTCCAGGAATTCTGGCACTACTTTAAACGCAACAAGGGCGCGGTAATCGGCCTGGTCTATATCGTGATTATGGTGCTGGTGGCGGTATTCGCCGGCCTGCTGGCGCCGCACGGCCCGGCGGAACAGTTCCGTGACGCGCTGCTGCATCCGCCGGTCTGGCAGGAGGGCGGCAGCTGGCAATATATCCTCGGCACCGATGACGTGGGCCGCGACGTGCTGTCGCGCCTGATGTACGGCGCGCGCCTGTCGCTGCTGGTGGGCTGTCTGGTGGTGCTGCTGTCGCTGATCCTCGGCGTCATCCTCGGCCTGCTGGCTGGCTACGTCGGCGGCGCGCTCGACGCAGCTATTATGCGTCTGGTGGATATTATGCTGGCGCTGCCGAGCCTGCTGCTGGCGCTGGTGCTGGTGGCGATTTTCGGTCCGTCGATCGTTAACGCCTCGCTGGCGCTGACCTTCGTCGCGCTGCCGCACTATATCCGCCTGACCCGCGCCGCGGTGCTGGTTGAGGTAAACCGCGATTACGTCACCGCCTCCAGCGTGGCGGGCGCTGGCGCGCTGCGTCAGATGTTCGTCAATATTCTGCCGAACTGCCTGGCGCCGCTGATCGTTCAGGCGTCGCTGGGTTTCTCCAACGCGATTCTGGATATGGCCGCGCTGGGCTTTCTCGGTATGGGCGCGCAGCCGCCGACGCCGGAGTGGGGCACCATGCTCTCCGACGTTCTGCAATATGCGCAAAGCGCCTGGTGGGTGGTCACTTTCCCTGGACTGGTGATCCTGCTGACGGTACTGGCGTTTAACCTGATGGGCGATGGCTTGCGTGATGCGCTCGACCCGAAACTCAAGCAGTAAAGAGGCACCGAGATGGCGTTATTGAATATAGAAAAACTGTCGGTGCATTTCGGCGATGAAAAAGCACCGTTCCGCGCGGTTGACCGCATTAGCTACCAGGTCGAACAGGGCCAGGTTGTGGGCATCGTTGGCGAGTCCGGCTCCGGCAAATCGGTCAGCTCGCTGGCGATTATGGGGCTGATCGACTTCCCCGGCCGCGTCATGGCGGACAAACTGGAGTTCAACCAGCGCGACCTGAAGCGCATCTCCGAAAAAGAACGTCGCCAGCTGGTGGGCTCGGAAGTGGCGATGATCTTTCAGGACCCCATGACCAGCCTGAACCCTTGCTACACCGTGGGCTATCAGATCATGGAAGCGATAAAAGTTCACCAGGGCGGCAACCGTCGCACCCGGCGTCAGCGCGCTATCGATCTGCTTAACCAGGTGGGCATTCCCGACCCGGAATCACGTCTTGACGTCTACCCGCATCAGCTTTCCGGCGGGATGAGCCAGCGCGTGATGATCGCCATGGCGATCGCCTGTCGGCCGCGTCTGCTGATCGCCGACGAACCGACCACGGCGCTCGACGTGACCATCCAGGCGCAGATTATTGAGCTGCTGCTGGAGCTGCAAAAGCAGGAGAACATGGCGCTGATCCTGATTACGCACGATCTGGCGCTGGTGGCGGAAGCCGCGCAGCACATTATCGTGATGTACGCCGGGCAGGTGGTGGAGACGGGCAAGGCGAGCGATATCTTTAAGGCGCCGCGCCATCCTTACACCCAGGCGCTGCTGCGCGCCCTGCCGGAGTTCGCAGCGGACAAAGCGCGTCTGGCCTCGCTGCCGGGCGTGGTGCCGGGGAAATATGATCGTCCCCGCGGCTGTCTGCTGAACCCGCGCTGCCCTTATGCCACCGACCATTGCCGTGTGGAAGAACCTGAATTACGTGATATTCCAGGGCGTCAGTCCAAGTGTCACTATCCGCTGGATGATGCCGGGAGACCAACCTATGCGTCCTGAACCTCAAGAACAGCAGTATCTGCTACAGGCAATCGACCTGAAAAAGCACTATCCGGTGAAAAAGGGACTGTTCGGCCAGCCGCGGCTGGTTAAGGCGCTGGACGGCGTCTCCTTCAACCTTGAACGCGGCAAAACCCTGGCGGTGGTCGGCGAATCGGGCTGCGGCAAATCGACGCTGGGCCGCCTGCTGACGATGATTGAAACGCCGACCGAAGGCCAGCTGTTCTGGCACGGCCAGGATCTGCTGAAGCACGACCCGCAGGCGCAGTCGCTGCGCCGTCAGAAAATCCAGATTGTGTTCCAGAACCCCTACGGTTCGCTGAACCCGCGTAAAAAGGTCAGTCAGATCCTGGAGGAGCCGCTGCTGATCAACACCACGCTCAGCAAAGCGGAGCGGCGGGAAAAAACGCTGGAGATGATGGCGAAGGTCGGCCTGAAAACCGAACATTACGACCGCTATCCGCATATGTTTTCCGGCGGCCAGCGTCAACGTATCGCCATTGCGCGCGGCCTGATGCTCGATCCCGACGTGCTGATCGCCGATGAGCCGGTCTCGGCGCTCGACGTATCGGTGCGCGCCCAGGTGCTGAACCTGATGATGGATTTGCAGCAGGATATGGGCCTCTCCTACGTCTTTATCTCGCACGATCTGTCGGTGGTGGAGCATATCGCCGACGAGGTGATGGTGATGTATCTGGGACGCTGCGTAGAGAAGGGCACCAAAGAGGCGATCTTCGCCAACCCGCGCCACCCTTACACGCAGGCGCTGCTCTCCGCCACGCCGCGTCTGAACCCGGACGACCGCCGCGAGCGCATCAAGCTGACCGGCGAGTTGCCCAGCCCGCTTAGTCCGCCGCCCGGCTGCGCGTTCAACGCCCGCTGCCGTCGCCGTTTCGGCACCTGCGTCCAGCTACAGCCGCAGCTGAAACGCTACGGCGACCAGCAGATCGCCTGCTTTGCCGTCGACCAGGACGAGCAGCAAAAAGCAGGATAAGAGTAATGCAGAGCGGAGAGCGATCTCCGCTCCATTATTTCCGCTCGCCAAACTTTTCTCTGATTACCGCCTCTGTAGCGCTCCCGCCCCGCAGCAAAAGCTGTTTTGTTGTTACTGGGGGCTGAATTTTGCGGCGCTTCGCAATATCGGACGTGGATTAAAACGATGATTGATTTGTTTTTCGATGGCATTTAGTCCAGATCTTTTTATTGCTTCAATGCGCGCTAAAACCTTTCTGTAATGCCTGGTGCTTCCCTTCTCTTTTTATTTAATTCATGCCGAATGAAGTTGCGCAATAATATATTTCAATCGCTACTGCGCTTTTCAGACGTCCATCTGGCAAAAGGACATGGCTCAGGCCGGGAAAGATCATGTCCGCTTAAAATAAGCCTTCGCGTAAAAAATTACGCGGGCATCCCTGCCTGTTTCGGGAATGCCCGCGTAACGGGTTTCAGCTTGCTCGCTGACGCCCTTTACTGCGGATAAGGCACCCAGTCGCCGCCGTTCAGGCGAATCCAGGGTTTGCCCTGATACATCACCACCACCGCATTATCGTTTTCCGATACCACCGGCGTCTGCGGCAGGTTCTCCGTCAGCACTGACATATTGACGTTCGGCGCGTTAAACACCTGGCCATCCACGACGCGCGACAGCAGTTCTGATATCGCCAGCAGGCTGGTCGGCGTATCGACGCTCAGCGGCTGGCCCTGATGCGGCGCCTTCATGCCGACAAAGCGAATGCCGACCGGCACATGGGTAATGCCTGGGCTGGGAATATCGCGCAGGCCGGACATCTGCATCTTGTCGCCCACCAGCGCAGCGCCATGCTCCGGCACCACCATCACGATGACCCGACGGCCCGATTTTTCCAGGTTGGTCAGGAAGGCGTCCAGCTGATCGAACAGCACCTGCGCGCGCGGCTTCCAGGGCGCGGTGCCGGTTGTGCCAGGCTCGCGCGTGCCGTCGTGCAGCGGGATCAGGTTATAGAAGGTGGCGGTGCGCGCATCGCTGCTTTTGGTGCGGTCATCCAGCCAGCGCTGCATCAGCTGCGCGTCGTTGAACACCGGCGAACCATCGAACGAGGTCAGCTCCGACGCGATGCCCGCCTGCGACATCAGCGGCGCCTGAATATCGCCAAAGTCGCGCAGCTCTTTCAGGTAGTTACCGAAGACACCGGTATGATCCATCATCAGCTGCTCTTTAAAGCCCAGCTTCGCCAGGTTATCAAACAGATAACACTGCTGCTGCGCGGGCTTATAGAGATCGCTGTGCGAGGTCTGACCGCAGCTGGCGCGCAGCAGACGAATCCCCGCCGGGCCGCTGTAGCCGGTCGCGGAGTTGTAGTTGTTCAACAGAATATCGAAGTGCTTCCACAGTGGATGGTCGCGCAGCTGCACCGCATCGATATCGGACCAGGCGAGCGAGCAGATATTGATAATCAGTACATCGAACGGCTGCGAATCAGGAGACAGCGTATCGGGGAAATGGGTGACGCGCTGTTTTTCCGTTTCATAGAAGCGGTTCAGGTAAGCGGTCAGGTTGGCGCTGGTCGGCGGCGCCGACTCATCCAGCGCGTTTTTATCCGCCGCCGCGTTATTGGCGGGCGTTTTGCTGTTCAGCACCACTTCCGGCGTGGCGGAGCGGGTCGGCAGCAGCGAAATCGACGGCCCGGCGATATTGATCACGTTTATCCAGACCAGCATCAGCGAAACCAGCACCGTAATGCGCACCCACTGAGAAATAAACAGGTAAAGCACCAGCATGACGAACGCTGCGCCGACCATCTGCCAGTTAATAAAGCGATTAAAGAGATCGAGCAGGTAGGCGCTGGAAAATCCCGCCACCTGAGCGCCCTGGCTCAGAATGCTTTGCGGGCCGGGCAGCCAGGTGTCATGCCAGAACAGGCCGATGCCGATCGGCAGCGAAATCCAGTTGCGCAGGCGGTGCAGCCGCTCCGACGGCAGCGGCAGCAGCAGCCAGGCGAGAAAGACCAGGTTCGCCAGCGCATGAAAGTTAAGATAGCCGAACCACAGAAGCGCAAATTTAATCAGGAAATAGAAATTCCAGCCGCCCAGACCGCGCCAGCTACGCCAGAAAGCAGCCGTTGAAGGCTGCGTCTTTTTACCATCAGTCATTATTTATCTTTATCCGTTTTAGTGGACTGGCGTTGCCAGGTGCCTTCATATTTCAACGAGCGTGGCGGCAAGAGCCGATGCATAATGCCGCGCCAGCGTGCGGGCAGCCAGCGGGTATAGAGCGGTTTTGTCAGCAGCGCGATCAGCACCAGCAGAATCAGGATCTGAACTCCATCCATTAATGTCATTCGCGCGTGGCTCCCGTTTTATAAATCTTCAGCGCCACCGGCTGCGGCGTTGGACGCGCTACAGGCGCCGGCGCGGATACCGTCGTATCCGGTACGGCCACAGTCAGTTCAGGCGGCTTGTCTTTCCATGCGCCCGGCACCAGCGTTTTCATCTGCCTGACCTCGGAAAGGATCTGCAAATCTTCAAACCAGACCAGGCGATTGGAGAACAGCTCATCGTGCGGCAGACGGAAAATAAATTTCAGCGCCGTATCGAGATCGTTATAGCGACACGAAGAGAGAAAGAGATAGAGCCGGTCGCCCAGCACGGTCACCAGGTCGCCGTAGCGGCGCGGCTTACATAAAGTAAGCGCTTGCTCAGGCCGCAACTCAGGCACCGGACGCAGCGCCACCAACAGACCTTTGCCGTTTTCCGGCAGCAGGGTATTGTTCACCAGCTGCGTCACCGCTTCGCAGAATTTATCCAGCGGTAAAAAGCCGCGTAGCTGAAGCGGTTGCAGTGATTGTAGCAGCGCATCGAGATCGGCAGGAACGTGGCGGTTATAGCGTTGGCCCTGAAGGCTTTCCAGCGTCGTCAAAAAGCGCGACATCGGCGCGCCAAACGGCACGATGGCGTTGACGCCGCACGCCAGCAGCAGACGTTCGTCACTGTAGCGCAGGCTGGTCTGCATCTCGCGCACGATAATTTTCAGCCCGGCGCCGCGGGTGCGGCGCAGGCTGTGAACGTCCTGCGCCAGGGTGCGGATCTGATCGTTATGGGTAAGGGCAAAAATTACCGTCGCAGAGTCGGCCTGCTGGGCGCGTGACGCGACCAGCTCGTTATTGCCGAACAACTGCCAGTGGCTGGAGAGCGGCGGCGCGCCTTCCAGCACCTGTTTTTCTGCAAGACAGATCGCCTCATCGTTCAGCGTCAGCGGCGTGTTCTGCTCATTTTCATTGACCGCCGCAAAGCCGGCAGGCTGAAACGTTAAGCGCAGCGCCCGATCCGCCATCAGGCGACGATCGTGGCACCACCAGCTGACGCGGTAATTCCAGATATCCTGCTGATATTCGAGATGCGCCAGGCCGTTTAATTGGCGGAAAGTACTCAGTAATGTCTGACGTAAATTATTTACGCCAGAACCGGAAGTAATAATTAACAGGCAACAATTACACGTGGCCAGCGTGTGGTTGATTTTTTTACTCCACGCAGTTAATTCCGCAGGTGATAGCTTTTCAATGAAAGAAAAATTATTGAAAAATAATACCAGCCGCGGCTTCGCTGAAAGCGTGCGCGCTAAATCTTCCGGCAAATCCAACAGCGCGCGGCGTTTTTCAGGCAGCGAGTAGAATGGAATACGATTCGGCCCCTGCGGCAAAGCAGGCTCCAGCAGCGCCTGCGGCGCATCGCCGGCGCTGATAAGCGTCAGGGACTTTTGCGCCGCCATAACCTGTCGCGCCAGCCTGCGGGCATCCTCAGGCCGGTTGACGGTAAGCCAGTAACAGCCGGGCGGCTGCATATCACTTAATTCATTCTGAACCTGCTCAATACCGCGCGTACAAGAGAGTGCCATAGAAGTTTCGCAAAGTGGTTCAACCGAAGCTCTTTTATTATAGACAGCGATTTATTCCGCCTGGATAATTTTGATGAATATAATAAAAATCGCCGGGCCATATGTATCGCCTGTACGTTTATCACAGGTTTGAAAAAATGAACGCTATTCGGCGTTCTCTCTTTAATGGCAAGATAAATGAAACAACCGCAAGAAATTTCTGCAATACCCGAAAAACTCGGACTGCGTGACGATATCAGTACGCTCGGAGAGGCGTTCTCTTTTACTGCATTTCGCTACGTCGATATTGCACAGGAAGAGAGACTGGCGGCCATTCTGGCGCGCTGGCCATTATTGAGCGAACTTTCCAGAGAGCAACAGGAAAAGGAAAACGCATGCCGGTCTTAGCATTACAGGGCATACGGGGCGGGACAGGCACGACATCGGTGACGGCGGCGCTGGCCTGGGCTTTACAGCAGCTGGGCGAATCCACGTTGGTGATAGACTGGTCGCCGACCAATCAGCTGCGCCTGCATTTTAATACGCCGCACAGCGAGCGCTGCGGCTGGATGCGCGCGGCGCTGGACGGCGATGCGCAGCATGTGGCGCTGCGCTATCCGGACGGCCCCGATTTTATCCCGTTCGGCGAGCTGAACGGCGAGGAACGCGCGCGCTTTTACGCCGATCCCGCCTCTTTCGCCAGCGACTGGCTCCAGCATCTGACTGAATTGAAAACGCAGTACCGCTGGGTTTTGCTCGATCTGCCCGGCGGCGAGCATCCCTGGCTGCAACCGATCTATGCGCAGGCCGATCGCCTGATGCAGCTGTTGGTGGCCGACGGCAACTGCCATACGCGACTGCATCAACCATTCACGACGCGTCGTCCGCTCTACCTGCTTAACCTGTTTAACGCCAACAGCAAAGTGCAGCAGGATCTGCATCAGCTCTGGATCGGTTCGCTGCACAACCTGATTCCGCTGCTGATCCATCGTGACGAGGCGCTCTCCGAAGCGCTGCTCAACAAGCAGCCGCTGGGCGAGTATCGTCCGCACGCGCTGGCCAGTGAAGAGATCGTCACGCTGGCGAACTGGCTGATTATGTACGTGCGCGGAGAAGGCGTATGAATCCGTTACGCTGGCTGATCGCTGCGCCCGCCTGGCAGGCGCTGAGCACCCGCTACGGCGACTACCGTCAGGCGGGCGCCTCGTCGCTGGCCGCCAGCATCCAGTGCTTCTGGCTGACGCTGGGCTGGTCGCTGCTGCGCTTTGAAACGCCGGGCTGGCAGCGCATCATTGCGCAACGCCGCACGCTCTGGCCGCACATTTCACCGGAGCGGCCGCGTCCGCTCGATATCGTGCGCTTTTTTTCACAGAGCGTCTGGCTGCTGTTGATCCTGCCGCAGGTCGGCAGCAACGTTAGCCAGCGCAAAAGATTTAACGCGTTCCGCCGGTTGTTCAGCTGGCGGCAGCGAATTTATCTGTGGCTCGATGCGCTGCCGCAGCGCATTCAGCAGGGCGAGCAGCTGGAGAAGCGCATCAGCACTATGCCGCCCGTCGCGCGCAAGCTGATTTTTATCGTCTCCAGCCTCGCCGCCGCCGGGCTGGCGCTGCTCTGTATTTCGCAGCCGTTCGATCTGTTTACCCAGTTTATCTTCGTGGTGATGCTCTGGTCGCTGGCAATGATTGTGCGCCGCGTGCCGGGACGACTGGCGACCATGATGCTGATCGTGCTGTCGCTGACCGTCTCCTGCCGCTATCTCTGGTGGCGCTACACCTCAACGCTCAACTGGGACGATCCGGTCAGTCTGACCTTCGGCCTGCTGCTGATCGCGGCGGAAACCTACGCCTGGGTGGTGCTGGTGCTGGGCTATTTCCAGACGCTGTGGCCGCTGCATCGCCAGCCGGTATCGATGCCGGAAGATACGCGCCACTGGCCGACGGTGGATCTGCTGGTGCCCACCTACAACGAGCCGATGAGCGTGGTGAAGCCGACCATCTACGCCGCGCTGGGCATCGACTGGCCGAAGGATAAGCTCAATATCTTTATTCTGGACGACGGCGGCCGCGAAGAGTTTCGTCAGTTCGCCGCCAGCGTCGGCGTTAATTACGTCGCGCGCGCCACGCACGAGCATGCGAAAGCGGGCAACATCAACAACGCCCTGCGCACGGTGTGCAAAAGCGAATTCGTCACCATTTTCGACTGCGACCACGTGCCGACGCGCTCTTTCCTGCAAATGACGCTGGGCTGGTTCCTGAAGGATAAAAAGCTGGCGATGCTGCAAACGCCGCATCACTTCTTCTCGCCCGATCCCTTTGAGCGCAACCTGGGCCGCTTCCGCCGCACGCCGAACGAGGGGACGCTGTTCTACGGCCTGGTGCAGGACGGCAACGATACCTGGGACGCCACCTTCTTCTGCGGTTCCTGTGCGGTGCTGCGCCGCACCGCGCTGGATGAGATCGGCGGCATCGCCGTCGAAACGGTGACCGAGGATGCGCACACCTCGCTGCGTCTGCATCGGCGCGGTCACACCTCCGCCTATATCCGCATTCCGCAGGCGGCGGGGCTGGCGACGGAAAGCCTGTCGGCGCATATCGGCCAACGTATCCGTTGGGCGCGCGGCATGGTGCAGATTTTCCGGCTCGATAACCCGCTGATGGGGCGCGGACTGAAGCTGGTGCAACGCCTCTGCTACGCCAATGCCATGTTGCACTTTTTGTCGGGCATTCCGCGGCTGATCTTCCTGCTGGCGCCGCTCGCTTTCCTGCTCTGCCACGCCTATATCATCTTCGCCCCGGCGCTGGCGATCGCCATCTATGTAATGCCGCATATGCTGCACACCAGCCTCACCAACTCACGCATTCAGGGACGCTATCGTCACTCGTTCTGGAGCGAAGTGTACGAAACGGTGCTGGCCTGGTATATCGCCCGCCCCACCACGGTGGCGTTGTTTAACCCGCATAAAGGGAAATTCAACGTGACGGCGAAAGGCGGTCTGGTAGAGGAACAGCATCTCGACTGGGTGATCACCAAGCCGTACATGATTCTGGTGCTGCTGAACCTGGCGGGCGTCTTTATGGCGGGCTGGCGCGTTGTCTACGGCCCGCAGAATGAAGTGCTGACGGTGCTGGTGAGCCTGCTATGGGTCTTTTACAACATGATTATTCTGGGCGGCGCGGTAGCGGTTTCCGTCGAGGCGCGTCAGATCCGCGAAGCGCACCGCGTAGAGATGGCGATGCCCGCCGCGATCGCGCGCAAGGATGGCCATATGCTGCCCTGCACCCTGCGCGACTATTCGGACGGCGGCGTCGGCGTTGAGCTGCGCGAGGCAGAGGCGCTGAAAGATGGCGAAGAGATTCATCTGCTGCTGCGCCGCAGCCAGCAGGAATTTAGCTTTCCCGCCACGGTGCAGTGCGTATTTGGCCGTCGGGCCGGTATTCGCCTGAAAAACCTGACCACCGAAGAGCATATCGACTTTATTCAATGCACTTTCGCCCGTGCCGATACCTGGGCGCTGTGGCAGGACGGTTTTCCTGAGGATAAACCGGTGCAGAGCCTGGCCGACATTATGATCCTGGGCTTTAAAGGCTACATCCGCCTGGCTGAATATGGCCCGGCCCGAATCCGCCAGCTGTTCCTGATGCTGACCGCCTTTCTTTCCTGGCTGGCGTCGTTTTTTCCCAAAGGCGTGGGAAGCGCGCCGGCAGGCGTTGCCGGTGTAAAACAATGACTCAACTGATGATGCGATAATGACGAGAAAAATAAGCTGGTTTACCGCAATGCTGATGGGCCTGCTGCCGATGGCGCATGGCGCACCTGAATCCAATCCGGCCGGACAGCCGACCAGCATGACGCAGGCGGCGCCTTCCGATATGTCGGCGCCGGCGACGCCGTCAACATCCGCAGGGGCAGCGACCTCTACGGACGCGCCCGTTTCCGCCGATGCGGCGCCCGCACCCGCCGAGCCCGCCGCGCCGGTGCGCACCAGCGAGCTGCGGTTCAGCAATATCGCGCCTGCGCCAGGCAGCTTTAAGCTGCTCGGCACACGGCCGGATGGACAGATTGAATTCGGCGTGCGCAGCGATGAAGTGGTTACCCAGGCGGTGCTGCATTTGAGCTATCGTCCGTCGCCGGCGCTGCTGCCGACGCTGTCGCATTTTAAGGTTTACCTGAACGAGGAACCGATCGGGCTGGTGACCATCACGCCGGATCAGCCGGGCAAAGAGAGCCAGGCGACGGTAAATATCGACCCGCGCTTTATCGGCGACTTTAACCGCGTGCGCTTCGAGCTGGTCGGCCATTACACCAATATCTGCGAAAACCCGGCGAACAGCGCGATCTGGATCGATATCGGCAAGGAAAGTCACCTTGACCTGACGCTGCAAAAGCTGCCGTTGAAAAACGATCTCTCCGATTTCCCGGAGCCGTTCTTCGACAGCCGCGACAATCGCCCGTTACAGCTGCCGATGGTGTTCGCCGCCGCGCCGGATCGGACGCAACAGCACGCCGCAGGGCTGCTCGCCTCCTGGTTTGGCGTACAGGCGCAGTGGCGCGGTCAGTCCTTTCCGGTGCTCTATAACCAGCTGCCGCAACAGCAGCATGCGGTGGTATTCGCCACCAACGACCAGCGCCCCGACTTCCTGAAAGATTATCCGCCGGTGGATAAGCCGACCGTAGAGATCATCAGCCAGCCCGATAATCCGTATCAGAAAATGTTGCTGGTGCTGGGACGTAACGATGCCGATCTGCTGACGGCGGCGCAAGGCATCGCCCAGGGCGACGTGCTGCTGCGCGGCCAGTCCTCTACCATTGAAGAGGTGAAGCAGCTGGCGGCGCGCCAGCCTTACGATGCGCCGAACTGGGTGCGCACCGATCGCGCCACTAAATTCTCCGAGCTGCAACAGTATGAAAACCAGTTGCAGGCGGATGGCATTCAGCCTTATCCGGTCAGCCTGACGCTGAACCTGCCGCCCGATCTTTTCCTGGTGCGCGCGCGCGGCATCAATATGGATATCGCCTACCGCTACACGTCGCCGCTGCAAAATGACGGCTCGCGGCTGGCGATCCACCTGAACAACCAGTTTATGCAGGACTATCCGTTACAGGTGAAAAGCGATAACGGCAAACAGCTACTGCATATCCCGCTGGTGTCGGGCCTCCAGGATAACAGCGCCTCGCTGACCATTCCGGCGCTGCGCCTGGGCGTAGTAAACCAGCTGCGTTTTGACTTCGACTACGCCACCACCATTATCGGCGGCAGCAACGGCGACCGCTGCGAAACGGTGACGCCGGTGACCAACCATGTGGTGGTCGACGGCAACTCCACCATCGACTTCTCCGGCTATCGCCACTATATCCAGATGCCGTCGCTGCGCGCTTTCGCCAATGCAGGCTTTCCGTTCAGCCGCCTGGCCGATCTGTCGCAGACGCTGGTGCTGATAAACGCGCAGCCGCGCGCCGATCAGGTCAGCGCGCTGCTGAATGCGCTGGGGAATATCGGCGCGCAGACCGGCTTCCCGGCGCTGAACGTGCAGATTACCGACGACTGGTCAAAAGCGAAAACGGCGGACGCCGACCTGCTGATGATTGGCGATATACCTGCCGACCTGCGTGAAGATCGCCGCATTAACCTGTTAGTGGACGCGGCGAAAAGCTGGGTGAAAAAACCGGTGCGTCAGGCGCCGCTGGATGATGTGACCGCCCCGGCCAGCGATCGCGCGGTCGCCAGCCAGACCACCATCGTCTCTGACGGCCCGATGGCGGCGATCGTCGGCTTCCAGTCGCCGTTCCACGATCAGCGCAGCGTCGTCGCGCTGCTGGCGGACAGCCCGCGCGCGTATCAGCTTCTGAACGACGCGCTGCTCGACAGCGGCAAGCGCGCCGCGATTTATGGCTCGGCGGCGATTATCCGTGAATCGGGCGTCAACAGCCTGCGCGTGGGCGACAGCTATTTCGTCGGCCATCTGCCGTGGTGGGAACGTATGTGGCACGCGCTGGCGACGCATCCGGCGCTAATGGCGCTGTTCGCGGTGATTGTCGTCGTGCTGGTGGCGCTGATGGTGTGGCGACTGATGCGTCTGGTGACGCGCCGTCGTCTTGGCAATGAGGATGATGAGTGAAACGTCTGACGCTGCGACTGGGAATGTTGTTAATGCTGATGCTGGCGGCGCTGCGCGCCAGCGCTGACTGCGCCCCCTGGTCCGACTGGGCGCAGTTTAAACGCGACTACATCAGCGAAGAGGGCCGGGTGATCGATCCCAGCGGCGGGAAGAACATCACCACCTCGGAAGGGCAGAGCTACGCGCTGTTTTTCTCGCTGGTCGCCAACGACCGCGAGATGTTCGACCGCCTGCTGGGCTGGACGGAGAACAACCTGGCGGAAGGCGACTTAACGCAGCGCCTGCCCGCCTGGCTGTGGGGACAGGAGAGCGGCAGCAAGAAATGGCAGGTGCTGGATAAAAACCCCGCCGCCGATTCCGATCTCTGGATCGGCTGGACGCTGTTGCAGGCGAGCCGCCTGTGGCACAGCCGCAGCTACCAGGTGACTGGCACGCTGCTGCTCAATCGGGTGGCGAAAGAGGAAGTGGCTGACCTGAAAGGCTTCGGCCTGATGCTGATGCCGGGCAAATATGGCTTTATCGAAGGCGACAGCTGGATGATCAACCCCAGCTACCTGCCGTTGCAGTTGCTGGCGGGCCTGACCCGGCTGAAAGGGCCGTGGCCGGAGATCAACCGCAACGCGCTGCGCCTGTTGCAGGAGACGGCGCCGAAAGGCTTTTCGCCCGACTGGTATGTCTGGCAGAGCGGCAGCGGCTGGCGTCCCGATAAATCGAAAGGGCCGACTGGCGGTTACGATGCGATTCGCGTTTACCTTTGGGCCGGGATGCTCAGCGACGACGATCCGCGTAAAGCGACGCTGTTGTCGCACTTCGCGCCGATGGCGCGTCTGACGGAAGAGAATGGCAATCCGCCGGAGCGGGTCGACGTGCTGACCGGCGCGACCATCAATCAGGGCAACGTCGGCTTTTCCGCCGCGCTGCTGCCGTTCCTGCAGGGCTCTCGCGCTCTGACGGCGCAGCAACAGCGCGTGCAGCAGCAGCCTCCCGGCAGCGATGCCTATTACAGCAGCGTACTGGCGCTGTTCGGCGTCGGCTGGGATGAAAACCGCTATCGCTTTAGCGCGCAGGGCGACCTGTTACCGGCCTGGAACCAACAATGCAAAAATTCAGATTAAGCACCCTGGGCCTGCTGCTGCCCGGCCTGCTCGGCGGCGCGTCCGCTTACGCCGCCGAAGAGACGTCGGCGCGTGAAGTCTCGCCGGTCGCGTGGCTGCTGGAGCAGGTGCGCACCGGCGAAGCGACCAATAAATACGATCTGGTCACCCAGGCGCTCTACCGGCTGGAGAAGATCGCGCCCGATAACCCTGACGTCATCGCCGCGCAGCTGCGTCTGGCGCTGCATCAGGGCGACCAGGCGAAGGCGCAGCGATACATGAACCAGCTGAAGCAGACCGCGCCCGATTCTGAGGCGACGCGGGAAGCGCAGGCTGGCATGCTGCTGGTGAGCCCTGAGGGGCGTCAGCAGCTACAGCAGGCGCGTCTGCTGGCGACCGCCGGGCGCGTGCAGGAAGCACGCGACGCCTGGGACAAACTGTTTAAAGGCGCCTTTCCGAGCGTCGATATCGCGCTGGAGTACTGGAGCCTGGTGTCGCGCATCGACGGCCAGCAGGCAACGGCGCTGGCGAACCTGCAGGCGCTGGACAAACGTTATCCCGGCAATGTCGGCGTGCGCATGCAGCTGGCGCGGTTGCAGTTCCAGAATGATAAACCGGCGCAGGCGGCGGATGAGCTGAAAACCCTGGCCAACACTCCGGGCGCGCGCGATCAGGCGGCCGAACTCTGGCTGAGCCGCATACAGGCGCAGCCGGTCACGGCGGAAAGCGTGGCGCAGCTGCGCCAGTATCTCGACGTCTTTACCAGCGGCGACGCGCGCAGCAACGGCGAGCAGGAGCTGGAGCGTCGGCAGAAACTGCTGGCCGATCCCGCTTTCCAGCAGCGTTCACGCGCGCTGGCGCTGGTGGACAACGGCGGCGGCGAGAATGCGATTGCGACATTGCAGGCGGCGCTGAAGCTCAATCCTGGCGATCCCGATCTGTTGGGCGCGATGGGCCAGGCGCAGGGGCGCGCCAATCACCGCGACCTCGCCATCACTTACCTTGAACAGGCGCTGAAGGCGGGGCAGCAGAGCACCAGCGTCGGCCTGTGGCAGAGCCTGTTGCAGACCAACCGCTACTGGCTGGCGATCGACAACGGCGATAAGGCGCTGGCGAAGGGCGATATCGCCGTCGCCGAACAGCATTATCAGCAGGCGCGCGCGCTGGACAACACCGACAGCTATGCATTGATCGGCCTGGGCGACGTGGCGCTGGCGCGCAAGAATGACACTGAAGCGGAGCGGCTGTTCCGCGAAGCCTGGCGTATGGATCGCACCAATACCACGGCGGTGCGGCGTCTGGCCGCGCTCTATCAGCAGCAGTCGCCGCAGAAGGCGATCGCTTTTATCAATGGGCTGAGCGGCGAACAGCAGCGGGCGCTGGGCAGCACGCTGAACAGCCTGCGCAGCGACGTCTTGCGCGCCGAAGCGGATACATTGGCGCAGCAGGGCGACTGGGCGCAGGCGGCGGAAAAATATCGTCAGGCGCAGCAGGACGCGCCGGATGACGTCTGGCTTAACTATCGACTGGCGGGCGCGCTGCGCAATGCAGGCGATGCGCAACAGGCGGACAAATTAATGGCGGCGATGGCGCAGCGTCTGCCCGCCGATCCGACGCAGGTTTACGCTTACAGTCTTTATCTCTCCGGCAGCGATCGCGCGGAAGAGGCGCTGCGTCAGCTGAACAGCGTGCCGCAGGCGCGCTGGGATCAAAACATGCGCGAGCTGGCCGACCGCTTACAGCAGGATAAAGTCTATGCGCAGGCGGACGCGCTGCGTCAGGCGGGCGACAACACCGCCGCGACGGCGTTGCTTAACCAGCAGCCCGCCTCGCCGCGCCGCGACCTCACTCTGGCGGACTGGGCGCTGGCGGACGGCTATCCGCAGCAGGCGCTGGAAGGCTATCAGCGCCTGCTGGCGCAGGATAAGCAGAACCCGGATGCGGCGCTGGGGCAGATCGACGCGCTGGTGGCGCTGAACCGCAAAGACGAAGCGCGCGCCGCCCTGAACGCGCTGCCCGCCGGCAGCGGCGAAGCGAGCCTGAACGTGGGCCGCCGCCTGGCCAACGCCTGGCAGAGCGTGGACGACACGACGCGGGCGCGTCGGCTTTATCAGCAGCTTAAGCCGCGCGCGCAGCAGGAAGCGCCGTCGCAGAGCAGCGCGCTGGTATTTCGCGACGCCGCACGGCTGGAGGCGCAGCAGCAGCCGGCGCTGGCGCTCATGGATTACCGCCAGGCGATGGTCGCCAGCGGCATTACGCCGACGGTGCCTGCCGATAACGCCCGCTTTACCCGCCTGATGCGCAACCAGGCGGATGACGACTGGCTGAAGCGCGGCATCCGCAGCGACGCGGCCGAGCTTTATCAGCGTCAGGACACCACGCTAATGCTGGAACAGGATTATTCGCGCAATAAAGGCACCGGCGGCGTCTCCGATCTCACCGCGCATACCACCATGCTGCAACTGGATACGCCGCTGGCCGATGGCAAAAGCTTTGTGCGCGTAGACCGCGTCGAGATTTCGGCAGGCACCTTCTCCACCGAGGGCGGCAGCCACACCGACGTGTTCGGCACCTGCGCCAATAACGATACCGCAGGCTGTCGCAGCGATCTGAAGCAGAAGCAGGAGGGAGTGGCGATTGGCGCGGGCTGGCAAAATGACCGCTGGTCGGCGGATATCGGCACTTCGCCGATGGGCTTCGAAGTCGTGAACTGGGTGGGCGGCGTCAGCTGGAATACCGATGTGAAAGATGTCGGCCTGACCTTTACTGCGTCGCGGCGGCCCATCTCCAGTTCGCTGCTGGCCTGGGCTGGCGCGCGCGATCCCAGTCCGCAGGGCGGACGCACCTGGGGCGGCGTAGTGGCGACCGGCGGCGCTGTCGGGCTGAGCTACGACCAGGGCGGCGCGCATGGCGTCTGGGCCGACCTCAGCGCACACCAGATCACCGGCAAAAACGTGGCGGACAACAGCCGCGAGCGTCTGATGGCGGGCTACTATTACAAGCTGATCAACGAAGATAACCGGCGCGCGACCATCGGTTTGAACAGCATGCTGTGGCATTATCAGAAAGATCTCAGCGACTACGCATTCGGGCAGGGCGGTTATTACAGCCCGCAGCAATATTTCTCGCTGGCGGTGCCGGTCAGCTACCGGCAGCGCACAGAGAACTGGTCGTTCGATCTGGGCGGCTCGGTTTCCTGGTCGCGCTCGAAAACCCGCGCTCAGGAACGCTATCCGGTCTGGCCCGGCTTTCAGCCGACGGCGAACGATCCTTCCACCGATAGCTCAGGCAGCGGCTTTGGCTATACTTTACGCGCGGCGGTTGAGCGGCGCGTTACCGCGCACTGGACGGTCGGCCTGGCGGTGGATATTCAGCAGGCGAAAGATTACACCCCCAGCCATGGTCTGATTTACGCTCGCTATTCACTGTCCGGCTGGGAAGGCGACCTCAATCTGCCGCCGCAGCCGCTGGCGCCCTACGCCGACTTTAAGTAGCGTTCTGCTCGGAAAACCCTTAAACCGGTTTCCTGCCGTCACTATCTTTACTTAATAAACAGCAACCATGAGATATACTCCTGGTTGCTTTCATCGTTTTCGCCCGTGGTCCGGGGCCTGGAGAAGAGCTTTGCGCGTTAGTCGGTCACTTACGATCAAGCAGATGGCAACGGTTTCTGGCGTTGCGGTAGTGACTATCTGTATTTTTATCGTTATTCAGCTTTTCCACTTTGTGCAGCAGCGCAGGACAGACTATGCGCAGCAGATGGAAAACATCGCGCATACGGTGCGTCAGCCGCTCTCTGAGGCGGTGTTGCGCGCTGATATCCCGCAGGCGGAGCGCATTCTGAATTCGCTGAAGCCCGCCGGCATTTTGTCGCGCGCCGACGTGATGCTGCCTAATGCGTTTCAGGCGCTGCGCACCGATTTCGAAAATGAAAAGCCGGTGCCGCGCTTTATCGCGCGCGTGTTTGAGCTGCCGGTGCAGATCACCGTGCCGCTCTATTCGGTAGAGAGCGCCGCCTCGCCCAAACCGCTGGCCTATCTGGTATTGCAGGCAGACTCCTCGCGCGTCTATCAGTTTATTCTCAGTACCATTTCCACCATGCTGACCACTTATCTGCTGCTGGCGCTGATCCTTTCGGTGGCGATCAGCTGGTGCATCAACCGACTGATCGTGCATCCGCTGCGCGATATCGCCGGCACGCTACAGGATCTGCCGCCGCAGGATATTCTGACCCATAAACTGCCGATGCCGCCGCTGCATCAGGATGATGAAATCGGCATGCTGATCCGCAGCTATAACCGTAACCAGCAGGTGCTGGAGTCGGTGCATGATGAGATGAGCCGCCTGACCACGCACTACGCGCTGACCGACCTGCCCAACCGTACGCTATTCCTGGCGCTGCTGGAGCAGCATCTGAAGGCGGCGGTCTACAGTGGGCCGTTCAGCGTAATCGTGGTGCGCATCGAAACCCTGCTGGAAGCGAACGGCGTATTAACGGAGGAGCAGCGCGATACGTTGACGCTGACGCTGCTGGAAAAAATTCGTGGCGTGATTGAAGAACGCACCGTGGTCGGCCAGTTGGGCGTCAGCGATTTCGTGCTGCTGGTGAAAAAGGCCACTAACCCATTCCGGGCCTATCGACTGGCACGCAATCTGATGAACCGGCTTAATCAGCCGGTCAGCCTGCAACAGGTGCAGCTGCGTCCGACGCTGAGCATCGGCATCGCTCAGCGCGACGCGGCAAAGATGAGCGCGCCGGAGCTGCTGGGACGCGCGGTGTCGGCGATGATGTCGGCGCGCCATCAGGGTAAAAATCAGATTCTGTTCTTTGACCCGTTGCTGACCGAGCGCGCCCAGCGCCGGCTGACGCAGGAGCACGATATTCTGCAAGGTCTGGAGCAGGAGCAGTTCGCGCTGTTTTTACAGCCGCAGATCAATATGGCCAATGGCGAGCTGGTCGGCGCTGAAGCGTTGCTGCGCATGCGTCAGCCCGACGGCAGCTACAGCCTGCCGGAAGAACTGATCGCCAGCGCGGAAGAGATCGGCGTTATCGGCGCGCTGGGACGCTGGGCGCTGGAAGAGGCGTGCCGCGTGCTGGCGGGCTGGCAAAAGCGTGGCATTTCACTGCCTTTAAACGTGAATATTTCCGCCATACAGCTGCGCGAGCCGGGCACCGTCTGGCATCTGCAGGAGCTGCTGGAACGTCACCGCATCCGTCCCGGCAGTCTGGTGCTGGAGTTGACGGAAACCGCGCAGATTGGCGATCCCCTTCAGGCGAAAAGCCTGCTTGGCGCGCTACAGGAGGCGGGCGTGGCGGTGGCGCTGGACGATTTCGGCACCGGCTACGCCAACCTCAGCTACCTGCATCAGTTCCGATCATTGCCGATCAGCAAGCTGAAAATGGATCGCAGCTTTGTTTCCGCGCTGCCGGATGACGATACGATGGTGAAGATTGTCGCGGCGATTGCGGACATTACCGATCTTGAAGTGGTGGCGGAAGGAGTGGAAACCGAGGCGCAGCGCGACTGGCTGCTGGCGCTCGGCATCACTATCGGGCAGGGTTATCTGTATGACGGCCCGGTTTCGCTGAGTGATTTCGAGAAGTGGCTGCGGACGCTGTCGCCTCCGCAGTGAAGACGCGGCGCGCAAGGGCGCGCCGCTCGGCCAATCTGTACGGCGTAGCGCTCCATGCACCGCTCGGCGAATCTGTTTCCCATAGCGTTTTATGCGCCAGCCAGCAAACCTCGCCCCTGTTTCGCTCCATGCCCGCTTTTTCCTTTCTTATCGCCGCCTTTTCATCAGCCAGCGAATAATTCTGAATATCTGGTTATGGTTATTCAGGCTGAAGCGTTTCAGTTCATAAATTCTGTTTATGGCCGTGCAGACCAGGGCCAGATTATATCAATCTTGTTAACACGGTGTTATTTTCCGCGCTGTCTCTTGATGATAATAACAGCTATGCACTCGTCACCTCACGCCGTCAACGGATACGCTTTTATGAAAACTTCTTTGTTCAAAAGCCTTTATTTTCAAGTCCTCACCGCTATCGCCATCGGTATTCTGCTCGGTCACTATTACCCGGAGCTGGGCGCGCAGATGAAACCGCTGGGCGACGCCTTTGTAAAACTGATCAAAATGATTATCGCGCCGGTAATTTTCTGCACCGTGGTGACCGGCATCGCCGGAATGGAAAGCATGAAGGCGGTCGGGCGCACTGGCGCGGTGGCGCTGCTCTACTTTGAAGTGGTCAGCACCATTGCGCTGATTATCGGCCTGATCGTGGTTAACGTGATTCAGCCCGGCGCGGGCATGAACGTCGATCCGGCGACGCTGGACGCCAAAGCGGTCGCTGTCTATGCGCAGCAGGCGGAACAGCAGGGCGTGGTCGCCTTCCTGTTGGACGTGATCCCCGGCAGCGTCATCGGCGCTTTCGCCAGCGGCAATATTTTGCAGGTGCTGCTGTTCGCCATTCTGTTCGGCTTCGCCCTGCATCGTCTCGGCGACAAGGGCACGCTGATCTTCAACGTGATTGAAAGCTTCTCTAAGGTGATTTTCGGCATCATCAATATGATCATGCGCCTCGCCCCCATCGGCGCGTTCGGCGCCATGGCCTTCACTATCGGCAAGTATGGCGTCGGGTCGCTGGTGCAGCTGGGCCAGCTGATTATCTGCTTCTATATCACCTGTGTCCTGTTTGTCGTGGTGGTATTGGGCACTATCGCCCGCATTACCGGCTTCAATATCTTTAAATTTATCGCCTATATCAAAGAAGAACTGCTGATTGTGCTCGGCACCTCCTCATCGGAATCCGCGCTGCCGCGCATGCTCGATAAGATGGAAAAGCTGGGTTGTAAAAAGTCGGTGGTGGGCCTGGTGATTCCGACCGGCTACTCGTTTAACCTCGACGGCACCTCTATCTATCTGACCATGGCGGCGGTATTTATCGCGCAGGCCACCAACAGTCATATGGATATCGTGCACCAGATCACCCTGCTGGTGGTGCTGCTGCTCTCCTCCAAAGGCGCGGCGGGCGTGACCGGCAGCGGCTTTATCGTGCTGGCGGCGACGCTGTCGGCGGTGGGACACCTGCCGGTGGCGGGCCTGGCGCTGATCCTCGGCATTGACCGCTTTATGTCGGAAGCGCGTGCGCTGACCAACCTCGTCGGCAACGGCGTGGCGACGGTGGTGGTGGCGAAGTGGGTCGATCAGCTGGATGAGAAGCAGCTGCGCGATACGCTCTCCTCATCGAAAAAAGCGAAGAAACTGCCGGTCTGATCCTGAGCGGCGATGCTGAAAACAGCGTTAATTAACAGGGGCGCCCTCTGCATACCAGACGGCGCCCCTTCTGTTTTTATGTTTCCTGCGCCTCTTTCTCCCTTTTCAAAGGTCTGCCAACGGCAAAATGGCGTTTTGCGTGCGTAATGAGCAGCTTTCGGGTGGGCAAAATCGGTAAAATTATAAAACTTTGCAAAAAACCGTTATCCGGCTTCGCTGCGGCTTGCCCTTGTTCCATGCATTTGCATAATAAAGCCCACACAGACTGTGTCGCCTCATTGCGCCTGGCCACACTTCAGACGCGAAAGCACGGTTAACATTCATTTATTTATGATTTTTCACTTTGTTGTGTGACAACCTCGTTTTGGCGTGGTCTAACTGCGGTGCGCCCGCTGTGCGTTATCAACAGGACGATAACGCCTGACTATCGCGCGTCATCAATGAAATTAAGTGGGCAATTGAGTAGGGGTTCACATGCAGGGCACCAGAATTCGTCTTTTAGTTGGTGGGTTGTTGCTGGCGGCTGTCAGCGGCACATTGCAGGCTGAAACACTCCAACCCGATCCTGCCTGGCAGCAGGGAAAATTAGATAACGGCTTTAAGTGGCAGGTGCTCAGCACGCCGCAGCGCCCCAGCGATCGCGTTGAAATTCGCCTGTTGGTGAATACCGGCTCGCTAATGGAAAACGCCCAGCAAACCGGCTTTACGCATCTGCTGCCTCGTCTGGCGATGGTGCATAACACCGCGCTCGATCCGGCGCAGCAGCGCGCGCTCTGGCAACAGGGCATGGACCCTGATCGTCCGCTGCCGCCCGCCGTTACCTCCTATGAATTTACGCTGTACAACTTAAGCCTGCCGAACAACCGCCCGGATCTGTTAAAAGATGCGCTGGGCTGGCTTTCTGCGACCGCAGGCAAAATGTCGATTAATGAACAGGTGGTCAGCACCGCGCTGAACGCCGACGATCCCATCGCCAGCTGGCCGCCCAACCCGCGCGATGTCTGGTGGCGCTATCGGCTGAAAGGCTCCACGCTGTTGGGCCATGACCCGGCTGAACAGCCGAAGGCGCCGATAGATATCAACCAGCTCGGCAGCTTCTATAAACAGTGGTATACGCCGGACGCGATGACGCTGTTCGTGGTGGGCAATATTGACAGCCGCGCCCTGAGCGAACAGATCAACAAGGCGTTTTCACCGCTGGAAGGACGCCGCGAAACGCCCGCGCCGGTGCCGACGCTTTCTCCGCTGCCGACCGAGTCGGTCGCGCTGGTCAATCCCGCGCTGAAGCAGGATCGCCTGTCGCTGATCTGGGATATGCCGTGGCAGCCGATTCGCGATTCGCAAAACCTGATTCGCTACTGGCAGAGCGATCTGGCGCGTGAGGCGCTGTTCTGGCACGTACAGCGCGTGCTGAGCGAAAGCAAAGCGCAGGGCGTGCAGGTTGGATTTGACTGTCGCGTGCTTTATCAGCGCGCCCAGTGCGCCATCAGCATGGATTCCAGCGCCGAGACGCTGGAAAAGAACATGAATCTGATCGCGCGCGAGCTGGCTAATGTGCGCGATAACGGCCTGCCGCAGACGGAGTTCGACGCGCTGATGGCGCAGAAAACCGCCGAACTGAACAAGCTATTCGCCACCTATGCGCGCACCGACACCGACGTGCTGATGAGCCAGCGTTTACGCTCGCAGCAGAATGCGGTGGTCGATATCGCGCCGGAGCAGTATCAGAAATTCCGTCAGGATTTCCTTAACGGCCTGACGCTGACGGCGCTGAATCAGGAGCTGCGTCAGCAGCTGTCGCAGGAGCTGACCATGGCGCTGATGCAGCCGCAGGGCGAGCCGGAAGCCAACGTTCAGGCGCTGCACCAGAGCTGGCAAAAAATCATGGCGCCGCCGCCTGCGCCGGTCGTGGCCACGCCGGAGGAAGGGAAGGCGGAAGTCTCCGATATTCCCGCGCCGCGCTCGTAAATAATGGACCGGTCAGCCACGGCGTTTAGCGCTGTCCGGCCTGGCCGTGTTTTAACGCCGCAGTCGGGCCGCCGCTCGTCTGCGGCTTCGTGCTGCCCGTCAGACGGCGTTTTCGCTTATTCCTGCCGGTGCAACGCCACGGCAGATTTACTGCCGCGTCAAACCGCCAGCGTGCGGGTTTTCTGCGCGCGCAACCACTCGGTCACCAGCATCGGCCAGCTTGCCAGCGGCGAATCGGCAAGGTTGCGCATACCGAAACCGTGGCCGCCGCGTTCGTAAAAATGCAGCTCCACCGGCACCTTCTGTTCACGCAGCGCGCTGAAAAACGCCATGCTGTGCGTCACCGGCACGCTCTCATCATCTACCGCATGAATCAGCAGCACCGGCGGCGTTTCACGACTGACGCGCGTTTCCAGCGAGTAAGCTTCGATGGTTTTGCTGTCGGGCCATTCGCCCAGCAGCCGTTTACGCGCGTCGGCATGCGTCTGCCCGTCGCGCATGGTAATCAGCGGATAAACCAACACCAGCGCATCCGGGCGCGCAGGCAGGTTGTCGATGGTGTCCTGCGGCGGATAGAGCTTTTCGCTGAAGCGCGTGCCGAGGCTGGCCGCCACGTAGCCGCCGGCGGAAAAGCCCATCATCACGATGCGTTTGCCGTTGAGACCGCGCGTGGCGCGATCGCGCAGAACGCGTACCGCCCGCTGCGCATCGGCCAGCGGCGCATCGGCGCCTTCATGATGGCCGTCAGCGGGCAGTCGGTAGGTCATCACCGCCAGCGTATAGCCCATGGCGGTGAAGAAGGTCGCCAGCGCGCTGCCTTCGCTGTCGATCATAATGCGGGCGAAGCTTCCGCCGGGCGCGACCAGCAGCGTGACGCCGTTTGACTCTTCGGGATACCAGACGGCCAGTTCAGGACAGCGAACGCCTGACGCCGCGCGGTTGTAGGGCTCAAACTCTTTCGCTAAATCGATAATCTGCGGCTTATCGGTTGACTGACTGGCGCCAGGGGCATCGCCGTGTGGCCAGAGATTGAAAATATCTGCTTTCATAGCCTGTCCTGATGAACGTGATGGTGGAGTGAAAGAGCCGCAGCGCAGCGCAAAAAAGCCAGGCGGGGCTTATTAATCATTGGCGGTGAAAGCGGTGCGCGTCCAGTCATTACTGGCGGTAAAAAGGCAATTCAGATTTAGCCTGGCGGCAAAAAAGGCGATTTGCATTAAGTAAAAATAGTGCCTTTTATTAATGGTTTTGGCGCGCGGGTCGAAAGGAACAGGCTATAGCGTGAGCAAGAAAAAAGCGGATGAATACAGGGCTGTGACGCAGCGGGCGCCGATATCCAAAGGAAATCAGCGCCAGTCAATTAATGTGAGTACTTGCTTACATCATGCGGGTTCGCGCAGCTCATCGTAGGGCACCATAACATGCTCCTGATAAGCCGGGCGCTGTGTTAAACGCTGGTAATAGTTTTCCAGCGCCGGCAGCGTCGGACGAGCCATATCCAGCGTGTAGTAACGGTAGAGCAGCATGCCAAACAGAATATCCGCTACCGTCAGCCGATCGCCCGCCAGATAGTCATGCTGCGCCAGCCGATCGTCAGCGATTTTCAGCAGTTTCGTCAGGCTGTCCATCGCTTCGGCCAGCGTCTGGGTATCCCGTTTCTCCGGCGCGACTCGGATCATCGGCCAGAAAACAGGACGCGCAAAGCCGACGTAGACGCTCGATTTGGCCCATTCCGCCCAGACATCCACCGTGGCGCGCGCCAGTGGATCGTGCGGCCAGAAGGTGTCATTGCCGTAACGGCTCGCCAGATAGCGCACGATGGCGGCGGACTCGAACAGCGGCGGGCCGTCGCCGTCGCGCAGCACCGGCACCAGGCCGTTGGGATTCATTGCCAGAAACTCTGGCGACTGGTTGCCGCCATATTTGTGCCCGATATCGACGCGCTGATAAGGCAGCCCCAGCTCGCCGATACACCACATCACAGCCTGTACATTTGATGAAGTTTTACGTCCCCAAACCTTAAGCATCGCGTTACTCTCCTGAGCGGTGGCGGAAAGCAACAGCATAGTCCTCGCTAGCGCTGCGGCATAGCGCTAAGCGGAATAATTGCGCCGCGATGCTGTATTACCGTGCTGGCGGTCAGGTGGCCGCGCTGCGCCGCATCCTGCGCGCTGCCGCCGCACAGACGCACCGCCAGATAACCGGCGCTGAAGGAGTCGCCTGCGGCGGTAGTGTCGATAATCTTTTCTTTTTCGAGCCGCACTGCGGGCACTTCCAGCAGCGGCTCGTCATTCAGCGCCACCAGACAGGCGTCCGCGCCGCGTTTGATGACGATTTCGCTGACGCCGGCGGCGCGGGTGCGCGCAATCACCTGTTCGGTCGGCGCTTCGCCCCAGAGTAAGGTTTCATCGTCCAGCGTTAAAAAGGCGATATCGGTGCAGTCGAGCATTGCCTGATAAGCCTGCTGCGCCGCTTCGCGGCTCGGCCAGAGGCGCGGACGGTAGTTATTGTCGAAAATCACCTTGCCGCCGTTGCGTCGGCAGGCGGCCAGCAGCGCCATCAGCTGATGACGATCTTCCGGCGAGAGGATCGCCAGGCTGATGCCGCTGAGATAGAGGTAGTCAAACTGCATCAGCTGCTGGCAAATCGCTTCCGCCTGCGGGCTTTGCAGCCAGAAACGGGCGGCGGCTTCGTTGCGCCAGTAGCTGAAGGTGCGCTCGCCGTGCGCGTCGGTCTCGATGACATACAGGCCGGGCAGCCGATTCTCCAGACGTTGCACCAGGCGGGTTTGCACCCCTTCCTGCTGCCAGGCGGCCAGCATTTCGTTGCTGAAGCTGTCGGTACCGAGCGCGGTGACATATTCCACCGTCAGCTGCTCTGACGACGCCTGCCGCGCGATATAAACCGCCGTGTTTAAGGTATCGCCGCCGAAGCCCCGTTTCAGCGCGTCGCCCTGTTGCGAAAGCTCAATCATGCATTCGCCGATTACCGCTATTTTTTTCCCTGTCAACATGGTCACCCCCTAATGCAAATCTGTCCTAGTCTCCATCCGGCGCGTCGCCGAGTCAATATTTTAAAACACCGTTTTAATTTAACTTAAGTCACTAAACTGCTGATATAAGCGGCGATAAAACCGTAAATCACCGCGTTATTGTTACGATTGAAAGTATTAT
>NZ_JANION010000129.1:0-8935 GCF_024610815.1 Mixta sp. | reverse complement strand
GATCTCTATATCTCTTATCGTTGTGTACTTTATGGAGAATCGTTTGGTTGGCGATCAAAAAATCTATAATTTCTTGAATTCTCTCGCTACGAGCATTGGCTCTTAACAAAGTCAAAACGCTTACCATATGTTGCTGGCAGTATTTATTGTCTAAATTCACTCGCACTTCATTAGAATGCATTGCGATAACTGTATTGATAATGTTTTGATCGCCAAGCATGCCAAAAAACTGATCATACAAAGGTCGCCCCGCCGGAGAAACACCAGTATTATATGGTATTCCTTTACCAACACGACAAATCAAAACTGTTTTTATAAGCTTATGAGCCCTCTCTAATGGTATGTCATTTTCAGTCTTTAAATACGAAAGTATCTTTCGCATATGCGGGGGTTCATTATAATAGTTATCCCAAGCATACCTAGCCTCTAAGAGATCGTCGGCATAGCCGTCCAGTGATATAATTCTAGAGTCTAATGATTGATAACGATTACCATCACAAAACGTAAAAAACTCAATACCTAAAGCATGTTTCTCGTTATGAAGGTTGTTCTTGTATCCGTCTAGCGTCACGCCGAGCTTGTATTTTACGTTCTCACTGCTTTTATTCCAAATATGCGGAGCAAAAAGAGCGATATTTTTTCTGACAACATTTCCTGTTGAATCAGCTGTATATATTCCGAAAATACTATTGAGTAAATTGTCAGTATTCTGAAGCGACAGATCATTCAAAGGTCTTTCCATGCTTTGAATTTTGGCTTCATCAAGGACATCAGTGGATTTTTTTAGATTCTCAAGGAATGATTTTATTTGTATGGCAGATGCGGACGGTTTGTCGTTCAAAATATCTTGAACGCATGTTTGGAGCCAGCCAAGAAGTTCATAAGCATTTATGGAGTATGAATTTGGGTGCGACGCACCAATGTCATTCCTCATAGTCAATATATGATTTAGCTTGGTGTAAACAATGTCAGATATTAATTCAAGTTTGCGGCATGTATTAATAAGGGTGTTGTCTTTTAAACCAGAAAGATCTTCTTCGGTAGAATAAAGCTCTCTACGTCCTCCGCCGACTGCGGCATCAAAGAACATATCGAGTCCATAAACTATCACTTTCTCCCTTAAATTCAGTACAACTTCATTCCAAACATAATTTAACGATGCATCAAATAATCCTATAGCCGCACCAGCAACGAACTTTGATAAATATCGCGCATCTCTTTTTACCTCAGCAGGTAAAGAATCTATGAATGTGGGGAGATTTTTTTCAATAATTTGGCGCTCAGGGAGAGAGGCAATGATATTTTCTGTCGGCAAACCAAGATACGATAAATATCCTTCAAATTTTGTTGTATCTGTGGAAAGCAACCCTGTTCCAGGTTTTGCAATCAATTCTGAACTCATACGATTATTTCCTTGTCTGGTTGAAGGCTAGAGAACAGCTAACGCTTTTTGCAGGCGCGCGACGTCAGAGCGTCCCTTGCCTAAAATTGTTAAGGTATTTGTGAGCAAACGCCACTAGTATTTGAGTCTAGAGCCAATACATACATCATACGAATACAACCTATCCCGAATCAAACAGGAGTCATGCTTCCCACACTTAGGGTTTGGGCATTTCATGTTCCCTACTCATGGTGCATTCGATTCTTAATGTACGATCTTCATAAAGCCTTAACAATTTAATAGAAGGCTTTTTTGCCCGCAAATCGAACCTTTATCTACCTTCTTCCCTGATGTTTGCTCACATTAAACTAACGCTGATTTACCTCTATTTCAACAGGTTTTTCTGAAAATAATAAATTTGCGTCCGGCAAACTTTATACAGCCAGTACGCTAGTTGTTCTTGAATTTACTTAAGTTGGACACTTGGGAATTTATCCAGCGGCTTGTGTTAGTCAAAGAAGAAATTATCGGGCGTTTACCATAACGCCCAATGCCCGCTTTTGGCACAAACCGGCCGCAGCCGGTTTGGTGTTATTGATTTACTTATGCATCACAGCGCGGCAGCCAGTCGGCCTCACAGTCTTCGCTCAACTCCAGGCTAGTCTGGATGCCGTTCTTTGTCTTACGCTTCAACAGTTCTATCTCGTACTCCTTAAGCGTCTGCGGTACCGCCTGGCCGAATGCCGTCAGGCTCATGGGGTGCTGATGGCCTCTGGCCTCCATAAAGGACAGGTAGGCATGGTACAGGTAGCGTCTGGGGTTCATCGGCCGTATATTCGCGTTGCCGATAAACAGCCCGGTTGGCGTGCTCAGCGGCGTCAGGTAGCCGCAGAAATCGACCAGCGGATCGGCGCTGCGCTTGATTTCCAGCGCCTCCTCTGATGACTGCTGCGCCTGCAACAGCTCGCGGGCATCGTCCGGGCGGGTGAAGCGCTGCATCAGATGACGCACGATAACGGCCAGCTCGCCGGCAATCTTTTCCAGCAGCTGCGGGTCGCGCTCGTTTGCCGGTATCACGTCCGGGAACGGCAGGATAACCCGGCGACGCGACACGCCGCCGCTGCGGTCACTGAAGCGCATGGGGTTGTTGTTTACCGCCAGTATTACCGCCGGTATGTGGGTTGAGTAGGCGTCGCGGTACTTCGGGTCAATCGCCACCGCGTCGCCGCCGGTAATCGCCTTGATGCCCGCACCGTCGCCGCTCCATTTCTCCTGGTCCGGCAGGATAATCAGCGAGTAGCCAACGACTGAGGCGCGTTCTCGTGACGACTCCAGCGTGTCGATGGTGGCCGCCGTGGTGTTGTCTTCCCCGGCCAGCAGGCGGGCAATGGACGCCATCACGCTTTTACCGCTGCCGCCGGGGCCGGTCACCTCAAGGAACAGCTGCCAGTCGTAGCGGTTCGCCAGCACCATAAATAACGCCGCGAGAATACGCTCCTGCTTCGCCTCATTGCGTCCGGCCGCCCGCGTCAGCCACTGCCAGAAGGCAGGCGCATCATCCGCCAGATTTTCGCCCGCTTTAGGCGTGGTGTAGTCCACGCTGTTAACGGTGCGCAACCAGTGCTCCTTACGGTGCGGGCCAAAGGTGCCGGTTGCGGTGTCAAACACGCCGTTACGAAAACCAATCAGCCGCCGGGCCGGTGCGCCCATCTGTGGCACCATCAGCTTGAGCGTGTCCACAATGCCGCCGATACCGGTTGCCGAGAACGGCGCGCGCACCTTCTGAAACAGCGCGGCGATTTCCCGGCTGAGCACGCGGTACGGCAGCACCTGCCACGCGCCGCCCTCGTAGCGGCAGAGGTCTTCTCCCACGACCGGCACGGCCAGCGTGTTGAGGTAGTGCGCGGCCAGCAGTTCGGCCTTCTGGCTGGCGCTCATGGCCTTCAGGTCGGCCTCGCTCACCGACTCAAACGGGCTGAGCGCTTTCGGCTGCGTGAAGGCGGTCAGCATTGCCTGAGTGGTCATTTCTCCCTCTGCCTGAAAGACGTCGTTCCAGTCGCCGGTGACGGGTGGCAGTGCGGGTTTGCCGTTGCAGCGCTTCGCGGCGGCTTCGGCACGCAGCTGGCCGGTGCCGTTCCCGTCGTTATCGGCGGCAATCAGTATCAGCGCCTCCGGGTACTCCGCGTGCAGGCGCTCGGCCAGCGCGGGCAGGTTATTGGCACTTAAGGCGACGTAAACCGTCTGGCCGGTGAGCCGGTGCACGGTCAGGCCGGTGGCGTACCCTTCGGTCAGCCAGAGCATGTCGCCGGGTTCACCCAAGCGGTGGAACGCCTCTTTTACCTGACCGCCCGCCAGCGTGCGTTTTGTGCCGTCCGCTTTAATCAGCTGGGCGTTGACCGTGTCGCCGGAAAAGTCCGTCAGCGGCACAAGCAGGTCGCCGGGCTGGTAGGTGGTGTCGCTGATGCGCTTTGAGGTGGTCAGCGTCAGGGCGGTGATATCAGCCAGCCCCTTGCCCGTCAGGTAGGCGTTACCTGTGTGTGCTTTCGCACCGGCGACAAGCCGTGCAGCCTCCTTTGCCGCCTTAAGGCGCGCACGCGCCTTCTCTTCGTCGGTTTTTTCCGTGGACGTCTGAACCAGCTTTACCGGCAGCGTGCCAATCAGCCCGGCCACCCGGCAGGCGGCCTCCTTTGTGTTGACGTCCAGCGCCTTTTCAACCAGCGCCAGCCCGTCGCCCGCGCCGCACTGGTTGCAGACCCACGTGCCGCGACCGGCCTGATTATCAAAGCGGAAGCGGTCTTTGCCGCCGCAGACCGGGCACGGCGAGTGCTGTCCGGCGGCGTTGATGCTGATACCCAGCGCGGGCAGCAGCTGGGGCCAGTGACCGGCGGCGGCGCGCACGGTATCGGTGACGATATGTTTCATGCGGCCTCCTTAATGCAGCGTGGCTTTAGAGGCGGCCAGGCGGCCGCACAGCAGTTCATCCATCATGGTTTCACCCATGCGCGTCAGCCGTGGCGCAGCAACCAGCACGTCGGGCTGCACCATTTCACTGAGCATGGTGCAGGCCATATCCATACCGTTTTCCGGGCCGTACTTACGCACGTAGTAGCCTTCCAGCTCCAGCGCGATGGTCATCTGCACCTCGTCCAGCGAGGCGGACACGTCAAGGCCGTAGCGCTCGCAGGCGGTCAGGTAGCCCTGGGCCACGGCGCGGCGGTAAACGGCGGTGCGTACCTCAACGGGCAGGCAGGACTGATTACTGAAATTGTTAGTTGTCACGGGAGACCTCCATATCGTTAAGCATGACGGATTCACAGGTGCTGACGACTTTCCCCAGCTGGTCGGTGAGCAGCGCCACCACGGACGCAAGCGCGTCGCCGTCCGGGCCGCTGTGGCGGTTACCTGAGCATTCAATAACGTTCAGCATGTCGAGCACGGTCACGCCGACGCTGTGGGCATGTTGAAGGCGGAGAAAATCGGCGTGGGGAATGGGGTAGCTGTCGTGTTTATTGAGTCGGGCGGACAGGGTATTCATGCGGCCACCCCGCAGAGCGGCAGGCGACCGGCAAAGGACAGCACGTAATCGCGGGCCAGCAGGCGGCGGGCGGCGGATTCGGTTTCGGCGGTGGTGCGCAGCATGCAGGGACGGGCGGCGGTGTCGGCACGGCGCACGGCGGCAAAGATAAAGGTGAACTGCATGCGTGCAGAAATGAGGGTTGCGGCCATAGTGGCAGACTCCTTGAAGTAGCGATTACTGCTACCACCAGAGTTCCTACACTCGGGGGTGGTAGCCCAGACGGGGGTAGGAATACCGGCCTTCAAGGACACCGGCCAGCCCGAGGGCTGCCCCGCCTGAGCCACCATTGTCTTAAAGGCACAACGGCATAAGAACCGCTGCGCTAAAAAATGGCGCACTGAGGCAACGACGTAAAAAAACACGCGTGGCGCGTGTCGTGTCGCCTTGAAGTAACTCGGGTTCCTACGCCCGGCTGCCGATTTTGCGGCAGCGGGAAAACAGTACACCGGCGGCTCGCCAGAAAAAAGCCTTTTTTTACGCATCGGGCCTTTTTCCTCAGCAATCGGTCAGGACGTGATCGGATTGCGGCGGATTTGATCGGAAGTGCTCGTTCTGCGCGCCCTTGCTACCCTTCGCAGGCTTCGGCTTTTCGGTGAGCACGGAAATATGACCGTGGCGGCCGCTGTTGAATGCGGGCAGCGTGGATTTTTTGCCACCGACGGCGGAAAGCAGGCTTTCGGCCACGTACACGGCTTCTTCCTGAGTCAGCGGGTAGCTGCGGGTGCCGAAGTTGAGCTTAATCATGCCGCACCTCCTGCACGCTGCGCGATGCGGGCCTGCATCCAGTCGTCAATCTCCGACGCCAGCCAGGCGACGTTCTTGCCGCCGAGCGAAATCTGCGACGGAAACTGCTCGCGGCAGATTAAGTCGTAAATGGTCGAGCGGGACAGGCCGCAGGTGCTGATAACTTCCGGCAGGCGCATAAAGCGGTCGCGGGGGTAGTGCAGGTCGTTAACGGTCGGCGTGGCCGTGGAGGATGGTGAAACGGTGGAGAGCATGGTGTTACCTCGTTTTGTATCCGGGCGGCGCTGGCCGGTTCCGGTCGTGTTGTGCTGGTAACCCCCTATTGTGAGAATATTTTTGCCCGTGTAAACAAGCCGCCGTCCGGTGGTAAACGAGCAAAATCGCGTTCTGTTGCACCCTGTTTGCCACCGTATGCCAAAGAGTGCCAGAGAGTGCCACTTATAAAAAACCGACCGAAAATCCAGATTCATTAATAGCTAAAAACTCTGAAAAAATGCTCGCCAAAAAAAGGCCGGTTTAAAAGCGGGTGAACAGTGGTGAACACCCGGTGAACAGTTAACTTTCAAGTGTTCACCCCTTTACTTACTGTATTTATTATCTTTTTTTCAGAGGTGAAGAGTAGTGAACAGTTTTATATAAAACTAAAAGCTCAGAGAGGTTTTCCGGTGAAGATTTGGCCGTGTTTGCTCAGCGACAGGCAGGCAGCAATGAAATGATTTGTCCGGTGGTGAACAGCAGAATAGCGACATCCTTTACAGAGAGAGAAAAGCTATGAGCACCCCGGAAAAGAGCACCGCCCTGAAAGACTTTGAGCAGGCCCGTACCGCGCACCTTGAGAAGATGAAACAGTACAACAATACCTGCGCCGACATTACACGCTGTGAGAAGGAGCGTGAGGCGGCCATCGAGGCGGGAAAGGAAGCCGAAACGAATTGGCGTACGCGCTTTCGCAACCTGCGCGGCAATCTGACCGACGAGCTGAAGGCGGAGCACAGCCAGCGCATTGCCAGCCGGGAGCTGGCGGAAGAGTTTACCGGGCTGATTGCCGAGCTGGAGCTGGATAAGCAGGTCTACATGCTTAACGCCTGTGGAACGGGAAAGGAATACGTCTATGCGCACAAGCTGGCCTTTAACGAGTTTGCCGACGCGACCTGGCAGTCGGCGCTGCGCAACGTCAGCCCCTCGCTGTTGTGGGCCATCCGCCTGCGGCTCCAGCGTGAGAAGGTCAATCCACGCGACGACGACGAGCGCAGCGATATGCAGGTCGTGGCGGAGCTGATTGGTAACGCGCTGACCCGTGCGGCGGCCGCGCTGCCGGAGAAGGTGCTGACCGAAGCGCCGGTGCTGGAGAATATCGGCCTGTGGCGTCCGGCGCTCACCGGCGTGGATATGGTGCTGTACGCAAATCCGATTAAGCGCAACAGGGCGTGGGATGCCATCCACGTATACCGTCCGTGGATAAGGGAAGGTAAAAAGAAATGATGCACTGCCCGTACTGCAAAAGCCCGGCGCATGCCAAATCGAGCCGCTATATGTCCGAGCAGGTAAAGGAGCGCTATCACCAGTGCACCAACCTTGACTGCTCATGCACGTTCAAAACCAGCGAAAGCATCACGAAGGTCATTACCGCGCCGCCGCAGCCCGAACCGGTTCCCGTCATCACCCCGGAGGCGGTGAAGGAACGGCAGACGATCGGACGCTACGGCTCAGCCTTTCGGACTCTCCACTGACCACCACGGCCGCTGAAACCAGCGGCTTTTTTGTTTCCGCTTTTCGTCCTTTCAACGTCCTTTTTCTGGCCAGCCCGGTTTGTAAAGAGCAATGCATGCATGGCGTGCATGAATTTGCATGCAGAATGCAGCGCACCAGACACCCCGTCATCCCACGCGCGGCGCGGCTTTGCCCGGTTCATGCAGCTGCATAAAAAACGATGCGCAAAGCGGGCAGGCGAGGCGGGGGTAGCATTGCGCGCTGGGGGGTATTCGTATTAACTTTCACAGCTTGAAGATGTCGCCATGCAATATGCATTCAGTAGGAGTTAAGGGGGTATAAATGATAAGATGCTTTTCCATTTTAAAAGATAATTGATATTTAATTATTAAGATGAATCCTGTCACCCAGATAATACAAACCGAAAAATGTGGTTACTAGTAGTTGCCAAAGTATTAACAAGAATGCAAAAGAATAAACAATTAAACAGTATGGGTTTACTACATTTGACAGTAGTGGTATGGCAAAATTATGTAGCATAATAAGTAAAATGCTTTCTGCTGTCAGAAAAGAAAATAGCATGCATAAAAATAACCGTCGCGTCATATCTTCTTTTGTACGATATGGTTTGCCGTTCTCTTTAACTCCCTTAACATAGATATAAGGTGTGCCATTATCACTAATTAAAGGATCGTCAATTTGTTTTCTATTGAAGGTTGCAATGGCCGCTAATGCAGCAATATAAAAGCCTGGAAGTATGGATATGAAGGAAATTGTATTTTTAAAGAAGCCATCATTACTTAACAAAAGCGCTGGCGTTGTTAATCCGTAAAAGTAACCCATTGATAAAAAAGTTAAAGCCAATGGAATTAACCAGTCGTAGATGAATTTTCCGCTGACGCCTTTTACGCTCAAATAACCAAAAGGTCTGAATAGTTGGTGTATTATATACATTGCAGCCTCATAATAAGTTGTAAAGTTTTTCTATAGTTTCTAAGTCTATATTATCATAGGAGTTGCTTAGGCGCGAATTAAAATTATCGATTACACTTCTTTTAATAAAGGTTTTTTCAAGAGCCTCAAGTTTGATATTATTGGTATGCAGCGTTACAGTGCGTGTCTTACTGCTATCGTCATAATATTTAACTCTTATATTTTTATAATTGCCGTTTGTTTTTTTATTGAAATGACTACCAATCCCTTTAAGCCATGTAATTACATCTTTAGATTGCTGAACAGGTTTAATTTTCATAGTGCTTTCAACCGGAATAACAACTCCATTCATGTCAGGTACATTTATAGTACCTGTGTCGTACCTTATCAGCGTAACCTCGGATAACCCACCACTATTCATTTTATTGAATAACTCAATATCTAATGTTCCGAGTAATTCAGCGACAGGTTTATAAAGTACCTTTTTTGTTTTACCAGTTGATGTGTCTGTGACATTGGTTTTGACATTTATTGAAAATTTATCAGTGTTACTTTTAGATATTTGAAATAAAATTTTATTAAAAAATAAC
>NZ_JANION010000128.1:0-1791 GCF_024610815.1 Mixta sp. | reverse complement strand
TTTCAATATCATCTTTAACTGTGTTCATCCACTTATCTCCCTGTAATAACTATTTAACTTCACGGTAATTGATGATGGTGCCTTTGCTAATCTCTCTTTTGCCGACATGAGCAGAAACAGCGTAGTGCTTAAAACCGCTCTCGTCGGAAAAAGCGAGTCTGCTAATCACTTCTATGGTATCTCCGGGACAGGCGACTTCTTTAAATTTTAAATTCTGCGCTGCCAGCACGCCCCGTACCTGAGCCCGACGCGCGCGGATAATTTCAAGCATCCCGGCATCATAAATTCTGGCGCGAATATCCCGCAACGATTGCAAATTTTCCTGATGGCGCTCCCGATAAATATCACAGATATCGGTCAGAAATGAAAGGTATTCACTGGCCTGCCCAAATATTTCAGCAATCATTACGCCCGGCATAATGGGATCTTCAGGAAAGTGTCCCAGTAAATAAGGCTCATTATAGGTAACATGCTTGACAACCCGAATATAGCCTTTTTCTCCATATTTATAATCGTCAATACGATCAACCATTATCAAAGGTTGACGCCAGCCTCCCATCTCAAGGAAGATTTTTGCAGGAATCGAATATTTAGACATAGATCACCGCATAACCAGACCACCATCGATAATGATGGTTTGTCCAACAATATAACTGGATGCTGAAGAGCTTAAAAAAACAATCGTGTTGGCCACCTCAGCGCTTTGCCCCAAACGCTTCAGCGGTATTGAACTTAATACATCCCTTACCACCGTTCGCGAAACTTTTTTTACCATCCGCGACTCAATCATGCCTGGCGCCACGGCATTTACGCGTACGCCTCTGGCTGCCATTTCTGCTGCCAGGGTACGGGTAAAGCCAAGAAGCGCGCCTTTGGATGCGCTGTAGTTCGTCTGACCTACACTGGGGATAATCGCAGCGATAGATGCCACATTCACGATCGCCGGATTCTCTGCCGCTCTTAACAACATCAGCGTCTCTTTTGTCAGTCTGAAAATAGTAAGCAGGTTCTGTTCGATAACCGTACTGAAATCTTCAAAACTCATGGCGGCAAACAGGCTATCCTTTACGATGCCGGCATTATTAACCAAAACATCCAGCTTTCCGGCTGATTTATTCAGCCAGACGCATAAATTGCTCACCTCATCTTTATCAGCAAGATTGCACTGTAAAATATGAAGTTTGTCGCCTTGAGGATGCCGATTCTTAAGCTCGATTAATTCAGCGGATCGTGTGTTATACAGGGCATATACCTGGCACTCTTGTTCAAGAAATTTCGCACAAATGGCCAGCCCGATGTCACCGCTGGCTCCGGTTACCAGCACTGTTTTATTGATAAGGTCGTCATACTTATACATACAAATAGCTACGCTCTGTTAGGTAATTTATTTTAATCGTGCGTAACAGCCACAACGGCGATCGCATAGTTTTGGCAGTGTGAAATGCTCAGTGATATTTTTGCTTTTCCTTTTTCGGCTACAATTTCTTTTAATCGTCCGCGCAGGATAAAATATGGGCAGCCATTCTCATCATACTCTACTTCCATATCCTGAAAACTTATACCGTTACGAAATCCCAGGCCAATGGCCTTTACCATAGATTCTTTAGCAGCCCACAGTCCCGCAGCACGCTGATAATCAGGCGTTTCAGCATTAATTTTACTGACTTCACGCGCGGTAAAGACGCGATTAAGGAAATCGTGTTTCCAGTGCGAAATGGCTCTTTTAATGCGTTCGACTTCAACAATATCCGTACCAACAAACATTTCTTTCCCTGTGATCATTATTATAAC
>NZ_JANION010000125.1:0-12284 GCF_024610815.1 Mixta sp. | reverse complement strand
TGAGAACGGCGTGGCGAAAAAGGTGAAGGCGGCATTCCGCGTCTATGACTCCTATCTTGATGCGTTAACCGACTACGCCAACCTGCTGAGCAACAATTCGCGTTACGCCAAAGTGACCACGGCGAAAACGGCGGAAGAGGGCGCGCATGCGTTGCAGGAAGCGGGCTACGCCACCGATCCGAAGTACGCCAAAAAGCTGGTGGGCATGATCCAGCAGTTTAAAAATCTGGGCGAAAAGGTCGCCAAAGCCTACGGCAATGATATCGGCGATCTGTTCTGATTTTTCACTCAAGTTTCACTTAAGCACGCCGATAACCACAACAGGCCAGAGAGTGTCCAGCACGCTCGCGGCACCCGATTCGTTTACTGCCGCCCGGTGCGTTACCGGGGCAAAAAGGAACCGACATGTCCAGCTTAATTAACTCCGCAATGAGCGGACTGAGCGCCGCGCAGGCTGCGCTGAGCACGACCAGCAATAACATCAGCAATTACAGGGTAGACGGCTATTCGCGCCAGACGGCGGATCTGTCATCGCTGCCCAGCACCCTGAGCGGCAGCAGCTATTACGGCAACGGCGTCACCGTTAGCGGCGTTCATCGCGAATATGACGAGTTCATTACCGGTCAGCTGCGCAGCGCTTCTGCGCAGAACAGTGGCATTACTTCGCAATATAACCAGATTTCGAATATCGACGACCTGATGTCTTCGTCGTCTAACAGCCTGTCGACCACGCTTTCTGATTTCTTCACCACGTTGCAGAACGTCGTGAGCAACGCGGACGATCCTTCCGCGCGTCAGACGCTGATGGGCAAAGCGTCCGGTCTGGTTAACCAGTTTAAAGTGACCGACCAGTATCTGCGCAACATGGACAGCAGCATCAACACCAACGTGGCGTCGTCCATCCAGCAGATCAACAGCTACTCCAGCCAGATCGCCAATCTGAACGGTCAGATCGGCAAGCTCCAGGCGGCGGGCGCCGGCGCCGATCCCAACAGCCTGATGGATCAGCGCGATGCGTTGGTGAACAAGCTGAACGACCTGGTGGGCGTCAATGTCTCCAAACAGGACGGCAGCTATATCGTTTCGATGTCGAACGGTCTGGCGCTGGTGAACGGTTCGGACACCAAAGAGCTGGTGGCGATGCCTTCCAGCAGCGATCCGACCCGCACCACCGTCGGCTACGTGGATAAAACCGCAGGCAATGTCGAAATCCCGGAAAACCTGGTCAGTACCGGTTCGCTGGGCGGCCTGCTGAAGTTCCGCAACGAAGACCTCGACTCGGCGCGCAACAAGCTGAACCAGCTGGCGCTCAACTTCGCCGACAGCTTCAACACCCAGCATAAAGCGGGCTTTGACAGCAAAGGCAACGCCGGTACCGACTTCTTCTCCATCGGCGGCCCGTCGGTGGTAAGCAACAGCAAAAACGGCTCCTCCGTGACCCTGACCGCCAGCTGGAGCGACACCAGCAAGGCGCAGGCGACCGACTACAAGGTGTCGTGGGACGGCAGCAACTGGAACGTCAAACGCCTGTCGGACAACACTAACGTCAGCGCGACGCTGGACGCGAACGGCAAACTCAATTTCGACGGCCTGCAGCTGACGCCGTCAGGCACGCCGTCCGCCAATGATAGCTTTGTGGTCAAGCCGGTCAGCAACGCCATCGTCAATATGGACGTGGCGATCAGCAACGAGTCGCAGATTGCCGCGGCGTCGGCGACGGGCGGCGAAAGCGATAACCGCAACGCGCAAAAACTGCTCGATTTGCAGAGCAAAAACCTGGTGAACGGCAACGCGACGCTGTCGCAGGCCTACGCCAGCCTGGTGAGCGATATCGGCAACAAAACCAATACGCTGAAAACCACCAGCGAGACGCAGACCAACGTGGTGACGCAGCTGACTAACCGCCAGCAATCGGTGTCGGGCGTCAACCTTGATGAAGAGTACGCCAACCTGCAACGCTACCAGCAGTACTACATGGCGAATGCGCAGGTATTGCAAACGGCGTCAGCGATTTTCGATGCGTTGATCAACATCCGTGGCTAATTGAATTAATGAAGGAATAACCACAATGCGACTCAGTACCAACATGATGTTTGACCAGCAGATGCGCGGCGTATCTAACGCGCAGTCAAGTTGGCTGAAGGCGGGGGAGCAGCTCTCCACCGGCAAACGGGTTGTCAACCCGTCTGACGATCCGCTGGCGGCTGCGCAGGCGGTCGTGCTGTCTCAGGCGCAGGCGGAGAACAGCCAGTACAAGCTGGCGCGCAACTTCGCCAGCCAGAGCGTTTCGCTGGAAGAAAGTACGCTGCAAAACGTCACTCTGGCCGTGCAGAGCGCACAGTCGGCGGTTATTTCTGCAGGCAACGGCGCGCTTTCTGACGACGACCGCGCCTCTTACGCTACGCAGCTTGAGGGGATTCGCTCGCAGCTGCTGAACCTGGCGAACAGCACCGACGGCAACGGCCGCTATATTTTCGCCGGTTACAAGAGCGACAGCGCGCCCTTTACTGAAGATGCCAACGGTAGCATCGTCTATAACGGCGGCACCGACGCCATTACGCAGAAGGTCGATGCCAGCCGTACCATGACCACCAGCCATACCGGCGCGCAGGTATTTATGTCGTTGACCAGCAACGCGGTGAAAGAGCCGAATAACGGCGTCAGCGAAAGCAATATTTTTAACACGCTGGATACCGCCATTAATGCGCTGAAGCAGCCGATTCAGAATGCGGACGACGCCACCAAAGCGGTCTCTAAAGATGCGCTGGATAAAGCGACGCGCGGCCTGAGCAACTCGCTGAACAACATTCTGGCGGTACGCTCCGAGTTGGGCACGCAGCTGGATGAGCTGGATAAACTGGACAGCCTCGGCGCCGATCGCAGCACGCTACAGGCGACCCGTATGAGCGGACTGGTGGATGTCGACTACACCAAGGCGATCTCTACCTACACCATGCAGCAGCAGGCGTTGCAGGCGTCTTATAAAACCTTCAGCGATATGTCTCAGATGTCCCTGTTCCAGATGAATCGTTAACCGTTTCGTTTTTGAACGTGCTTAAACCGGGCGCGTTCAGTTTTCCCGTCACCGATGGCTTATCGTCGCTGACGGGTTTTTTTTACCCTGAAAACGGCGCAGGCGGTAAAACGGTAAAAAGCGAAAAATGACTTGAGGCAATACAGGGAGAAATTCGCCCGCTTCAGGCAATAAAAAACCCCGGCCGGAGCCGGGGTTGATAGCGAGCTACACGCTGTATCAGGGCTTGGTGGCCGGAGCCGTCGCCTGATGCGTGGCGCTGTGGCCGCCGGCTGCGCCTCTGCCTTCAAAGTTGAAGGGAGGACGCACCCAGTCGCTGTGACGCGGCGTTTCCGGCTGCCAGGCTGGCGCAGGTGCTTTAGTCATCGGCGCGCTGGCATGAAACTTACCGGCCATGACGGAAGGCTGGCTTGCCGTTGCGCTTTCAACGACAGACGGCGTGGCAACCGCGACAGGCGCTTCATCGCGCGCCGGCACCGGCGCATGCGGCTCGGTCACCGGCAGCGTTTCTTCCGCATCGATAGCGGGCGCGTTCAGCACCTGCTCGACCTGCGCGGCGGTTTCTTCGCTGACGTCGGCGGCGCTGTTTTCAGCAATGGCGCTGGGCTGCTGTTCATCCTGCGCAGCGACTGGCGCGATTTCCGCAGGCGCAACCTCTTCCTGAGCGGCGACGCTGACTTCCTCAACCGGTTTCGCCTGCGCGGCGACATATTCAGCGCGCGCTTCAGCGGCGGCCGGGATTACGGAAGGTTCTTCGTTCACCGGCACATCAATGGCGGAGGTATCGTGCGTATCAACCGGCGCGATCGGCGCGGCGATCTGCTCAGGCTCGGCGTACTGTACCGTTTGCTCCGGCTGCTGCTGTTCAGCAACGGCTTCGCTGGCGGCGGCAGGCAGCGCTACGGCGGCGGCGGTCTCTTCGCGGCTGTAGTCCGGCGTCTCATTTACGACGTCGGTCGCTTCCGTGTTTTCGTTACTGGTCTGCGCGACCGGGTAGCGAATCCAGACCTTGCCTGAAGCCATTTCCGGCGATGCGGCGCCAGAAGCGATCGGCATCGGAGACTGCGTCGGGTAACGCTCGTCACGGTAACGACGACGACGCTGGCCGCTCACGCGCAGGTGACGCGGAGAACGGCGTGAACGACGCGGCATATTGCCGTTATCACGGTTTTCCTGTTCTTCCTGCTCATCAGCGTGCGTCTGCGGCTCTGTCGGCTGCGGCTCAACCGGTTCAACGTTGGACGGCTTCGCTTCTTCGGCCATCCGCTCGGCGGCTCTCGCGGCGCTTTCTACACGGACTTTCTGCGACAGCTGACGCGGCTTACGACGCGGCATGACCTGCACACGTTCTTCCACTGCGCTTTCATCTTCGCTTTCAACCGGGACGGCGGCCTGCTGTTCTTCCTGTTGCGCGGCGGCTTTGGCGGCTTCCTGCTGCTGACGACGCTCTTCCTGACGGCGACGCTGGCGCTCGGCGCGCTGTTCGCGGCGCTGTTGCTGCTGCTCTTCGCGCTGGGCGCGCGCTTCGTCGCTCAGAACGTTCTGGCGGTCATCACGCACTTCGGCGTTCGGCTGCTGACGTTTGTTGTTGCGACGCGGCTCTTCACGCGTTTCGCGGTTTTCGCGCGTATCACGGCCTTCACGCGCTGGCTGCTGCGCGGTCTCTCCATTGCGATCGCGGTTGCGACGGTTATTGTTATTGCCGTTGCGACGATTGTTATTGTTGCGGCGCTCGCGCGGCTGCGTTGACGCTTCGCTGCTCTGCTGTTCCTCTTCCTGCGGCTTTTCAGCGACGGCGGTCGGAGCAGGGGCGTCGGCGGCGAACAGTTTTTTCAGGCCGCCAAACAGACGGCCGATGAAGCCGGTTTGCGCAGCGGGTTCGGCGGCAGGCGCTTTCGCAGCGGCCGGGGCTGGCGCTGTTTTCTCGCTAACCAGGGCTTCCTGCGGCGCAGGCGGCGCATCCGGCATGACAAACGCGGCCAGCGCGGGCTGCTCAGGACGACGGCGTTCAGCATGCTCATCTTCAGACGGCAGCGCCATTTCCGCTTCGTGCAGTTTCGGCAGATGGTAGCTGAGGGTCTGCGTTTCTTCGCCGCTGCGGACGCGCAGCACGGAGTAGTGCGGCGTTTCCATCTGATCGTTCGGCACGATAATCGCTTTTACGCCGCCCTGACGTTTTTCAATAGCGCTGACAGCGTCACGTTTTTCGTTAAGCAGGTAAGAGGCGATCGGCACCGGCACGATGGCGTGCACTTCTTTGGTGTTCTCTTTCAGCGCTTCTTCTTCAATCAGACGCAGAATGGAGAGCGACAGGGATTCGTTATCGCGGATGGTGCCGGTGCCGCTACAGCGCGGACAGACATGATGGCTTGATTCGCCCAGCGACGGGCTGAGGCGCTGACGCGACATCTCCAGCAGGCCGAAACGCGAAATATGGCTAATTTGAATGCGCGCGCGATCCTGACGCACCGCTTCGCGCAGACGGTTTTCCACCGCGCGCTGATGGCGCACCGGCGTCATATCGATAAAGTCGATAACGATCAGGCCGCCCAGGTCGCGCAGGCGCAGCTGGCGGGCGATCTCATCGGCCGCTTCGAGGTTAGTGTTGAACGCGGTCTCTTCGATATCGCCGCCGCGCGTGGCGCGCGCCGAGTTGATATCGATGGCGGTTAACGCCTCGGTGCTGTCGATCACAATCGAGCCGCCGGAGGGCAGGCGCACTTCACGCTGGAAAGCGGATTCGATTTGCGATTCGATCTGATAGTGGCTGAACAGCGGGATCTCACCGGTGTAGAGCTTGATTTTGCTGCTGAAATCGGGACGGCCGAGCGCGGCGATATGCTGGCGCGCCAGCTCCAGCACTTTCGGGTTGTCGATCAGGATTTCGCCGATGTCAGGACGCAGATAGTCGCGGAAGGCACGCACGATGACGTTGCTTTCCTGATGGATCAGGAACGGCGCGGGGCGATTTTCCGCCGCTTTTTTGATCGCTTCCCAGTGTTTCAGGCGGAAGCTCAGATCCCACTGCAACGCTTCGGCGGATTTGCCGACGCCTGCGGTGCGTACGATCAATCCCATGCCGTCCGGCAGTTCCAGAGACGAGAGCGCCTCTTTCAGCTCGGTGCGATCGTCGCCTTCGATACGGCGAGAGATACCGCCCGCGCGCGGGTTGTTCGGCATCAGCACCAGATAGCTGCCCGCCAGGCTGATAAAGGTAGTCAGCGCAGCGCCTTTATTGCCGCGTTCTTCTTTATCAATCTGAACAATGACTTCCTGGCCTTCGCGCAACACATCTTTAATGTTGGGGCGACCATGGGCGTTGTAGCTGGCGGGGAAATACTCGCGGGAAATTTCTTTAAGCGGTAGGAAACCGTGTCGTTCAGCGCCGTAATCAACAAAAGCCGCTTCCAGACTGGGCTCAATGCGGGTGATTTTTCCTTTATAGATGTTGGCCTTTTTCTGTTCGTGTCCAGGGCTTTCGATATCCAGGTCGTACAGACGTTGTCCATCCACAAGGGCAACACGCAACTCCTCCTGTTGAGTTGCGTTTATTAACATTCTTTTCATCGTAACGTACTCGTTATTCTTACGTGAGTGACTAAGCTGCGGGCTAAGTAACACTGGACGAAGAATAACCGACGGCCCCGTGTCTTATCGCGTCAGCGTCAACCTCACGGTTGTCGGTCGCTCAAGGGGCGCAAAAATCTCGGCAGCCTGTTTTTATAAGGAAAAACAGCGCTCGGATGAGGGAACCGCCACTGAATTTACCAGAGAGAGTCAATCCCGTCTTATCGTCCAGGCTGCAACCCGCAGCCCGCTAAATGCCTGATTTCACAATACGTCTTACGCCATTGCTGCGTGTATGTGCTATCCGGCAAAATTTCTTAATTCGCTATTTATGGTTTTCTGACGGTATACAGCCAGAAGACCGAGCCATTATTCCATTGCTAACCTTGTTATAGCAAGGTGACTTTTCATTACTGATAAACTTTCTTGCTGCATTACGCATTCATTTTGCAGGCTTTTTCACCACGTCCATCAGAAAGCAGGGAACAGGCCGCAAAATTGGCGGTACGCTGTCAGTTAAGCACAGAAAAAGAAGTGGCGCTATTATCCGCCACTCATTAGAATCGCCGACCATGAATATGAACACGCCATCAGTACGAATCGTCGCTATCTCCGAAGAAGAAGCGGGGCAGCGCATCGATAATTTTCTCCGCACGCAGCTTAAAGGCGTGCCGAAAAGCATGATTTATCGCATTTTGCGTAAAGGCGAAGTGCGGGTGAACAAAAAACGCATCAAACCTGAGTATAAGCTGGAGGCGGGTGATGAAGTCCGCATCCCGCCGGTGCGCGTGGCGGAGCGCGAAGAGGCGGCGATTTCGCCGAAGCTCGATCGCGTCGCCAGTCTCGCCAATGCCATCCTTTATGAGGATGACTATATCCTGGTGTTGAATAAGCCGTCAGGCACCGCCGTGCACGGCGGCAGCGGATTGAGCTTCGGCGTGATCGAAGGGCTGCGTGCGCTGCGTCCTGAAGCGCGCTTCCTTGAACTGGTGCATCGTCTCGACCGCGACACCTCCGGCATTCTGCTGGTGGCGAAGAAGCGTTCCGCGCTGCGCTCGCTGCATGAACAGCTGCGTGAAAAAGGAATGCAAAAGGATTACCTGGCGCTGGTGCGCGGGCAGTGGCCTTCCCATGTGAAAGTGGTGCAGGCGCCGCTGCTGAAAAATATTTTGCAGAGCGGCGAGCGCGTGGTGCGCGTCAGCAGCGAGGGCAAACCCTCCGAGACGCGTTTTAAGGTGGAGGAGCGCTACGCCCAGGCGACGCTGGTGAAAGCCAGCCCGGTAACCGGCCGCACCCATCAGATCCGCGTGCATACGCTGCATGCGGGCCATCCTATCGCTTTTGACGATCGCTACGGCGAGCGGGAGTTTGATAAGCTGCTCGCGCCGACCGGGCTGCGTCGCCTGTTCCTGCATGCGGCAGCGCTCTCCTTTACCCATCCGCACAGCGGCGATCGCATGCGCATGGAAGCGCCGCTGGATGATGAGCTGAAACAGTGCCTGGCGGCGCTGCGCAAGCAGCAGTAAGGGGTTAGCGCCCCGCGAGCGGGGCGCTTCGTCAGGCTTATTCTGCGGCGGGCAGGGCATAACGCGTTGTCCACCGCTTTTTCATTACGCCGTCAAAGGATCGACGCCTACCTCGCGCAGCATTTCGCATAGCGCTATCAACGGCAATCCCACCAGCGTATTCGGATCGCGTCCCTCCAGCCGCTCAAAAAGCGTAATGCCCAACCCTTCGCTTTTAAAACTGCCGGCGCACTGTAACGGCTGCTCGCGACAAACATAGGCGTTAATTTCCGCATCGCTTAATGGGCGAAAGTGAACATGGAAAGGTTCTACCCGCGATAACGTGCGATTTTTCGCAGCGGAATAGAGCGCCAGCCCGGTATAAAAGGTGATCGTTTTACCGCTGGCGGCGCGCAATTGGGCGCGCGCATTTTCTTCCGTGTGAGGTTTGCCGGTTATTTTTCCCGCCAGCACGCAGACCTGATCGGAACCGATAATCCAGCCGTCAGGATAGCGCGCGCCCAGCGCCTGCGCTTTAGCCCGCGCCAGCCTTTCCACCAGCTGCGGCGCCGTTTCGCCCGCCAGCGGCGTTTCATCCACCTCCGGCGCAGCGGTAATAAAAGGAAGGCCGAGTTTATTCAGCAGGGCCTGACGAAAAGGGGAGGTTGAAGCTAAAATAAGCTGAGACATAAATTTTCAGTTAAAATATAGCGAATCGGATGCAGACATTTTAAACTGTGCACCGCACTGGATGCGAATATCAGGTGAAAGATGCTGTTAAACGGCCTTTTTCTTTGACTCTCTGTCGTTACAAAGATAATATGCGCGCCCTATGCAAAAGGTAAAATTACCCCTGACACTCGATCCGGTTCGCGCCGCTCAAAAACGCCTTGATTATGAGGGTGTGTACGCACCTGAACAGGTAGAGCGCGTAGCCGATTCCGTTGTCAGTGTGGACAGTGATGTGCAATGCGTTATGTCGTTTGCCGTTGATAACCAGCGTTTAGCCGTATTGAAAGGCACGGCTGACGTTAGCGTCACGCTGAGCTGCCAGCGCTGCAACAAGCCCTTTGCACATCAGGTTCACGTAACGTATTGCTTCAGTCCTGTTGCAGATGATGCGCAGGCAGAGGCGTTGCCGGAAGCCTACGAGCCGATCGATGTCAACGATTTCGGTGAGATCGATCTGCTGGCGATGGTCGAGGATGAAATTATTCTCGCCCTGCCTGTAGTTCCGGTGCATGATTCTGAACACTGTGAAGTGTCCGACGCGGACATGGTCTTTGGCAAACTGCCTGAAGAGGCGGAGAAACCAAACCCATTCGCCGTATTAGCCAGTTTAAAGCGTAAGTAATAGGAGTAAGGTCCATGGCCGTACAACAGAATAAACCAACCCGTTCCAAGCGTGGCATGCGTCGTTCTCACGATGCGCTGACCACTTCCACTCTGTCCGTAGATAAAGTTTCTGGCGAAACGCATCTGCGTCACCACATCACTGCGGATGGCTACTACCGCGGTCGCAAGGTCATCGTTAAGTAATTCTTGCGGCAACGCAAGGCGATACTTTGACACGTTTGACCCTGGCCATTGATGCTATGGGCGGGGATTTCGGTCCCTGCGTGACAGTGCCTGCAGCTTTGCAGGCACTGGCCTCACATTCGCAACTACAGCTTCTTCTGATCGGCGATCCCGCCGCTATCACGCCATTACTTGCTAAAGCTGATTCCGCTGTAAAGGGGCGTCTGCAGGTTATTCCTGCCGAATCGGTTATCGCCAGTGATGCCAAACCTTCTCAGGCTATTCGCCAAAGTCGCGGTAGCTCAATGCGCATCGCGCTGGAGATGGTGAAAGAAGGCAAAGCGCAGGCCTGCGTCAGCGCCGGCAATACCGGCGCGCTGATGGGGCTGGCGAAGCTTTTATTAAAACCGCTGGACGGCATTGAACGCCCGGCGTTAATGACTGTGCTGCCGCATCAGCAGCACGGCAATACCGTGGTGCTGGATTTAGGCGCCAATGTAGAATCTGACAGCGCCATGCTGGTGCAGTTTGCCATTATGGGCGCGGTGATGGCAGAAGAGGTGCTCGCCATCGAGCGGCCGCGCGTGGCGTTGCTGAATATCGGCCAGGAAGAAACCAAAGGGCTGAGTTCGATTCGTGAGGCTGCGGAACAGCTCAGGACGGCGCCGCAAATTAATTATATCGGCTACCTTGAAGGCAACGATCTGCTGACCGGTAAGACCGATGTGCTGGTTTGCGACGGTTTCGTGGGCAATGTCACGCTGAAAACCCTGGAAGGCGTGGTAAGGATGTTTCTTTCGCTGTTGAAATCATCCGGCGAAGGAAAGAAAGGGGCGTGGTGGATGAAACTGCTGGGACGCTGGATTAAGAAACGTCTGGCGAAGCGGTTCGGCCATCTCAATCCCGACCAGTACAATGGCGCCTGTCTGTTAGGATTGCGCGGCACGGTGATCAAGAGTCACGGTGCGGCGAATCAACGCGCGTTTGCCGCAGCGATTGAACAGGCAGAGCAGGCGGTGCGGCGGCAAGTCCCGGAGCGGATTGCTGCGCGCCTAAAGGCTGTATTAGCCAGGAGTGATTGAGCGGACATGTATACCAAAATTATCGGTACGGGCAGCTATCTGCCCGCTCAGGTGCGGACTAACGCCGATCTGGAAAAAATGGTCGAAACCTCGGACGAGTGGATTGTCACCCGTACCGGCATCCGCGAGCGACGTATCGCCGCACCGGATGAGACCGTAGCGACAATGGGTTTTCAGGCCGCTGAGCGCGCGCTGGAAATGGCGGGCGTGGACAAAAATGACATCGGGCTGATTATTGTCGCCACGACGTCAGGCAGCCATGCTTTCCCCAGCTCAGCCTGTATGATCCAGAATATGCTGGAAATCAAAGACTGCGCCGCATTCGATCTGGCGGCCGCCTGCGCGGGCTTTACCTATGGCCTGAGCGTCGCCGATCAGTACATCAAAAACGGCGCGGTGAAGCATGCGCTGGTGATCGGCGCCGACGTGCTGGCGCGCACGCTCGATCCGAGCGATCGCGGTACGATTATTCTTTTTGGCGATGGCGCCGGCGCCGTCGTGCTTTCCGCCAGCGAACAGCCTGGCATTATCTCTACCCATCTGCACGCGGATGGCCGCTATGGCCAGCTGCTGACGCTGCCTTACCAGAATCGTGCGACCCAGGATCAGCCCGCTTATCTCACCATGTCCGGCAACGAAGTGTTTAAGGTGGCGGTAACGGAACTCGCGCACATCGTTGACGAAACGCTGGAAGCCAACAACCTCGATCGCTCGCAGATCGACTGGCTGGTGCCGCATCAGGCTAACCTGCGCATTATCAGCGCAACGGCGAAAAAGCTCGGCATGGGCATGGAGAAGGTGGTGGTGACGCTCGATCGCCACGGCAACACTTCTGCGGCTTCCGTGCCGGCGGCGCTGGATGAAGCGGTGCGCGATGGACGCATTAAGCCGGGCCAGTTGGTTCTGCTGGAGGCCTTTGGCGGCGGTTTCACCTGGGGCTCGGCGCTGGTTCGTTTTTAACCGAAGGAACAAAAGATGACGCAATTTGCAATGGTTTTTCCGGGACAGGGTTCCCAAACCGTTGGGATGCTGGCCGAGCTGGCTGCGGAAAACCCGATTATTGAAGCGACCTTTAAAGAGGCTTCCGATGCGCTGGGTTACGACCTGTGGCAGCTGACGCAGCAGGGTCCGGCGGAAGAGTTGAATAAAACCTGGCAGACGCAACCCGCGCTGCTGGCCGCTTCGGTCGCTATTTATCGCTTGTGGCAGCAGAAGGGCGGCCAGATGCCGACCATGATGGCTGGCCATAGCCTGGGCGAATACTCCGCGCTGGTATGCGCAGGCGTCATTGACTTCGCCGATGCGATCAAGCTGGTTGAACTGCGCGGCAAACTGATGCAGGAAGCGGTACCGGCGGGCACCGGCGCTATGCAAGCGATTATCGGCCTTGACGACGCGGCCATTCAGCAGGCGTGCGAAGAAGCGGCGCAGGGGCAGGTTGTCTCGCCGGTGAACTTCAACTCGCCGGGCCAGGTGGTTATCGCCGGTCATAAAGAGGCGGTGGAGCGCGCAGGCGCAGCCTGTAAAGCGGCGGGCGCGAAGCGTGCGCTGCCGTTGCCGGTCAGCGTGCCCTCACAC
>NZ_JANION010000119.1:0-15770 GCF_024610815.1 Mixta sp. | reverse complement strand
GACCTTATTCATGCGCCAGTGTTTTTATTTAACTCACTTTTTTCAGCCATGCCTTTTAGGATGGCGGTCTGCCTCGTTATTATCTGTCAACCCGTTATCTCAAATTAAAGTTAATGCTTTTCTTGACGTCTTTGATAGTTCCACACCGAACCCTGAATAGCGCAACTGGAATTTTTATACGAAACGACTGTTATCCATATGCTTATCACCTGAATAAAAAACAAAGGCGACCGCATAGGGCCGCCTTTGTTTTTTAGAAATTTACTACAGGCTACTTAAAAACGATACCCCACGCCGATATTAAAACCATTGATGCGATGATCGTCAGCCATATTGATACGAGTTCCTTCATACCCCAGGTTAACGGTTAAATAATCGCGTGGATTAATAATAATCCCTGCGCCATAAGCAAACGACGTTTCGCGTCCGTAAAGAGCACGTCGTTTAATGCTGTTGTTATTCATCTGTCGCTGCGTATTACCCGTCGCCTTTGTTCGCGCGAAACCACCGACCGCATAAAGTGAGATCAGGCTGTTAATACGGTAAGCCGGTCCCGCCAGCAGGGAGTAATATTTTATATCGATTTCGCTGCGCTTATTTATAACGTCAAACGAGCCGCTGCCATTCCCGATGTTGTCGCTGCCTTCCTGCCAGCTAAAAGCGGCGATCAGGCTGACCGGAAGAACAGACTCATAGCGATATTGCAGGTTCAGGCCACCGATACGCTTAAAGTCTTCCACTTTACTCTGCGCGTACCCAACAGAAAAAGAGTGATGCGAGGCCAGTGCGGCGCCACTTGTCAACAACGACGATAACAGAACGAACAGCGTGGTTTTCTTCATGACTCAAAATCCTTTTAAGAGATGAATTAATTTTTTTCTGGAAGGACATTACCCTGCGCGCCATTATTTGACGCGCAGGGTAACAAGCCTGTTATTAATAAAGGTAACAAGCCCGTTGATAATAAAAGAGGGACTCCCGGGATTAAAGTAAATTTATCTTAATATTGCTGTGATTTTTACTTGCTCACTCCTGCTTTTCTCTAACGCAGGTTAGATCTGCGTCATGCCGCCGTCGACAAACAGTTCGACGCCGTTAATGAAGCTCGCCTCTTCAGATGCCAGGAACAGCACCGCGTTGGCGATCTCCTTCGGCTGCCCTACCCGGCCCGACGGTATCTGGCTGATAAGAGAAGACTTAAACGCCTCTGCCTCCTCGCCGCTGCCGAACAGCCCATTCAGTCCGGCCGTTTCAGTCACGCCGGGGCTGACGACATTAACGCGAATATGACGATCTTTCAGGTCCAGTATCCAGTTACGGGCAAAGCTGCGCACCGCCGCCTTGGTAGCGGAATACACGCTAAAGGCGGGCGTGCCGGAAATGCTGGTGGTGGAGGCGGTCAGCACCACCGATCCGCCGTCGCGCAGCAGCGGCAGCGCTTTTTGCACGGTAAACAGCACGCCTTTGACGTTAGTGTTAAAAGCGCTGTCAAAATGTGCCTCGCTGATGGCGCCCAGCGGCGAGAAATCGCCGCCGCCGGCGTTGGCGAAAACCACATCGATATGGCTATGCCGCTGCTGCACCGCGTCATACAGGCGGTCGATATCCTCCAGACGACTCATATCGGCGCGCACGCCGGTCACCTGTCCGCCAATCTCGCGCACGGCGGCGTCAAGCGCCTCCTGACGGCGGCCGGTAATAAACACTGCTGCGCCCTGCTGCGCAAACGCCTTTGCCGTCGCCAGGCCGATGCCGCTGGTGCCGCCGGTAACGATAACCACTTTATTGCTGAATGTGCCGTTCATGATTTTTCTCCTGTAAGGACGACCCTTCGTCTTGAAGAAAAGCATATATGTGCAACGATGAGGGCAACAGACGGCAAAATTAAGATGCAGCGTTCTATAAGGAGAACGACAGTGCGGGCAGATTTTAACGATTACTACTGGTTTGCGCAGGTGATTTCTCATGGCGGCTTTGCTGCGGCGAGCCGGGCGCTGGGCGTACCGAAATCACGCCTCAGCCGCCGTATTTTCGCGCTGGAAGAACGTCTGGGGATGCGGTTGATCGAACGCACCAGCCGACGCTTTCGGATGACGGAGGTGGGAGAGGCGTTCTATGAGCGCTGCCGCATTCTGCTGCTGGACGCGGAACAGGCGGAGGCAGTCGTGGCGGAAGCGAAGGCCGAGCCGCATGGCCGCGTGCGCTTCAGCTGTCCGACCGGCCTGGTGGAGGTGATTCAACCTCACCTGCCTGCGTTTCTGACGCGCTACCCGTACGTTAAGCTGCAAATCATCGCCCTCGATCGCCCGGTGGATTTGATTCACGAGCGTATCGATATCGCCCTGCGGGTGCGCACGGAGCTGACCAGCGACGCCGATCTGATCATGCGCACGCTCGGCGTGTCGCATCGCATTCTGGTCGCCAGCCCGACGCTTGCCGCGCGTCTGAGCGATGATATCGATACGCTGAATCAATGGCCCACGCTTGGCACCAGCGATGAGCCGGGCGAGTTGACCTGGCCGCTGGAAAACCATCAGGGGGAGCGCCGCCTGATCAAACACGAGCCGCGCATGAGCTGTGGGGATTTTCTGGCGGTGCGCGCGGCGGCAGTCAGTGGCTTAGGCATCGCCCTGCTGCCGGACCACAGCTGCGCCGCCCAGCTGAACAGCGGCGAGCTGGTGCAGGTTTTTCGTCCCTGGCGCGGACAGGCCGGGATCGTGCATCTGGTTTTTACCACGCGCCGGGGCCTGCCGCCCGCGGTACGGGCGTTTATCGATCATCTGGCAGCCACCTTTCCGCGTATCTAGCCAGCCTCATTCCGCCCCCTCGTCGTCACGCCCGCCGCCTACGGAAAGCAGCGACGAAACCGAAGCCGCCTCGCTTCTGCGCCATTCACAATGGCTTACACGTGCTGAGCTAAAGATTTGCCTGCCAACGCCGATATCCAGGCGTTCCCTGGATAGATAACGGGATCCACATACAACATGCAGGTAATTCACTATACGGCGAAAGTTCATCCTCGCTTTCGGTGCGGTCATTGCAGTCATGCTGATTATCTGCGCCACTTTCTATGGCAATTTTTCACGTATCGTGAAAGCAAATGACTGGAATGTGCACACTTATCAGGTGATCGACGAAAGTCGCGGTCTGGTGGAAAGCCTGGTCAATATGGAAACGGGCCTGCGTGGTTACGCGCTCAACGGTAAGGAAGATATGCTCCAGCCTTTCACGCTGGGACAGAAAGCGTTTATGGAGCATCTGGAGAAAGCGAAACAGCTGACCTCGGATAACCCAGTGCAACAGGATCGCCTGGCGCGTCTGCTTCAGCAGCAGCAGAACTGGACACAGGATTTCGCCGCGCGTCTGATAGAAAATCGTCGCGCGGTCACGGCCGGAACGATGCCGCATGATCTCTTTATCAGCGAATTTGAAGCCAACACCGGCAAAACGCAGATGGATGGCATGCGGGCGATTATCGGCGAAATGGCGGGCGAGGAGCAGGGTCTGCTGGCGAAGCGTCAGGAAGCCGTCGCCTCAACCACGTCGCAAACCACCCTCACCCTGATTCTGGGTTCCCTGCTCGGTCTGGCGATTGCCATCACTCTGGGCTACCTGCTGACGCGCGCTATTACCGCGCCGCTGCAACGCGCGGTGTTGGCGGCACAGGCCATCGCCACCGGCGATTTAACCACCCGTCTGGTGGCGAACTCCCGTGATGAAACCGGCGTGCTGATCGAGGCGCTGGCGACAATGCAGGCTCAGCTCACCCGCGTGGTCTCCGATATCCAGAATGCGGCCTCCTCGATCGATAACGCCGCGAAAGAAGTGGCTACCGGCAACATCGATCTCTCCAGCCGCACCGAGCAGCAGGCGGCATCGCTGGAAGATACCTCCGCCAGCATGGAGCAGCTTACCGCTACCGTGCGCCAGAACACCTCAAACGCCCAGCACGCCAGCTCGCTGGCCAGCGACGCGTCGCAGGTTGCGCTGCGCGGCGGCGATGTGGTCGGCCAGGTGGTTACCACCATGTCGGCGATTGCGGAAAGCTCGCAGCATATCGTCGATATTATCGGCACAATCGAAGGCATCGCTTTCCAGACCAATATCCTGGCGCTGAACGCGGCGGTGGAAGCGGCGCGGGCGGGCGAACAGGGTCGCGGTTTCGCGGTAGTCGCCAGCGAAGTGCGCGCGCTGGCGCAGCGCAGCGCCACGGCGGCGAAAGAGATTAAAGGGCTGATCCATCAGTCAACCGAGCGCGTGACGGAGGGCACCGGTCTGGTGGCCGATGCCGGCTCCACGATGAAAGATATCGTGACCTCGATTCAGCGCGTGTCGGAGATCATGAATGAGATCTCCACGGCCTCTGATGAACAGGCAAACGGCATTGAGCATGTGGGCCTGGCGGTCGCGCAGATGGATGAAGTGACGCAGCAGAACGCCGCACTGGTTGAACAGGCCGCCGCCGCCGCCGCATCGCTGGAAGATCAGGCTTCTCACCTCACCCGCAGCGTAGCGATTTTTAAAACCGCGCACGTCTGACGATAAGACAGCGGCGCAAACGCGCCGCTGAAGCCGTTACCCCTTATCGCCAGATAACGCGTTCGTCAGATTCATACAGCGGATCGCGCAGCGCGCCGTAGTGGTCGCTCATTATGGCGGGCGCGCGCTCCCTGTCGCTCAGATACAGCGGTTGCCGTCCCGGCAAATTCACCGCAATCAGGCTCTCTTCCAGAGCGTCCAGCGTTTCATCACGTTCGTCGGGCAGGCTGCGGCTAAATGACATCATTATCCTCCGGTGAAAGGGCATCCTTATTAATCATAGTAATATCGGGCCGCTGCGCCAGATCCTGAGATAAACCGCCGCTTTTTTGCGTTTTTTCCGCATTGGCGCATTACGCCGTTGCCAGCAAGGGACGTCCGTTTCGGACCCGCACGATATCCGCCATGATCGCCAGCGCAATCTCCGTCGGGGTTTTGCTGCCGATCGGCAGCCCGACCGGCGCGTGAATGCGCCGCAGGCTGCCCTCATCCAGCTCGCCGATGCGTCGCAGCCGCGCCAGACGCTGCTGGCTGTTGCTGGCCGATCCCATCGCGCCGAGATAAAAGGCCGGAGTGTTTACCGCTTCCAGCAGAGCGAGATCGTCAACGCGCGGATCGTGCGTGGCGCAGATCACCGCCGTCTGCGCGCTGGCGCCGTGCAGTTCCAGATAGCGCGCCGGATGCTGATTGATGCAGCGCAGCGCTGGCTGTTCAGGATGATTCTCCTGCAGCTGCCGCCAGAAGGTCTCGCGGTGTTCGCAGACGATAACCTGCATGCCCAGCATCAGCGCCAGCCGCAGGCATTCGCCCGCCACGGTGGAATAGCCTGCCAGCAGCAGCGTCGGCACGCTGCCGATCGGCAACGATACGCTGTCGCAGTCGTAATGCAGCGTGTGCAGCGCGTCGCCGCGGGCCGTTTCCAGCCGCGCGGTCTGACCGATAATCACCTGCTTGATCAGACGATCGCCCCCTTCCAGCGCCCGATGCAGCAGCGTAAGGTGCGTCAGCGTCGCCGCGTCAGCGGGCAGATGTTCGATCAGCACCTCCAGCACGCCGCCGCACGGCAGGCGAACCTGCGCATCCAGCCCGCCTTCGCCGTAGCGTGCCAGCTGGCTGTCGCGTATAAACGCGCCCTGTTGCAGACGCGCCAGAAAATCATCCTCAATGCAGCCGCCGGACAGCGATCCGCAGAATTCCCCTTGCTGATTCGCCACCAGCATCGCGCCAGGCGCGCGCGGCGCAGAGCCCCAGCTATGCAGCACGGTGCAGAGCCAGATGTCGTCCCCCTGCCGGTGCCATTTCAGCGCGCAGGCGATAACCTGCTGATCCAGTGACTGCATCAGGTTTCTCCGTTTGACCACATTGACGGCAGATCGATATCGCGCACCGCGCCCGCATCATCCGTCGCCAGCAGATGGACGCCCTGCCGCATCAGCAACTCGCGCGCCGCCGTTTCGCCCTCCAGCATCGTCAGCTGCGCATAGCTGGCGCGGCTGAAGCCCACCGGATGACCCGGCTGCCCGCGCCAGCAGGCGCGCGCCTGCGCATGAAGCGTTAATGCCTGCGCCACCTGGCGCAGCGTTGTCGGCTGTAGCCAGGGCATATCCGCCAGCATAATCAGCCAGCCGTCCCAGTGCGCGGTGGCGCGTACGCCAGCGGCGATAGAGCTGCCGATGCCGTCGCTGGCGAGCACGATTTGACGCGCGCCGCCGAGACAACGCCGCAGCGCCAGCGGCTCCGGCCGTAGCACCACCGCGACCGGCAGATCGCTTTGCCGGGCGATGCGGTAGCAACGCGCCAGCATCGTCTCGCCCTCTATCGACTCCAGCAGTTTATGCCGACCGCAGGCGGCGCGATAACGCGCGCTTTCTCCTGCCGCCAGCAGCAAAATTCCCACGGTCATCGCTGCCGCTCCCGTTACGGTATCTGAACGCTAAGCATAGAACGCCCGGCGTGCAGCGCCAGGCAAGGCGGGAGAAAGAAATAAAAAAACGGGGCGCTTATCGCCCCGTCTCACTGACTGCTCAGCGGTTTCAGAAGAAACCCAGCGGATCGATGCTGTAGCTGACCAGCAGGTTTTTCGTCTGCTGATAATGATCCAGCATCATTTTATGGGTCTCGCGGCCGATCCCCGATTTCTTGTAGCCGCCGAACGCGGCGTGCGCCGGATAGAGATGATAGCAGTTGGTCCAGACGCGCCCCGCCTTGATCGCCCGGCCTACGCGCCAGGCGCGATTGATATCGCGCGTCCAGACGCCCGCGCCGAGGCCGTAGATCGAATCGTTGGCGATAGAGATCGCTTCCGCCTCATCTTTAAAGGTGGTGATGCCGATCACCGGGCCGAAAATCTCCTCCTGGAAGACGCGCATATCGTTACGGCCCTTGAGCAGCGTCGGCTGTATATAATAACCGCTTTTCAGCTGGCCCTCGGTCTGTTCGACGCCGCCGCCTGTCAGGATTTCCGCGCCCTCTTTCTGCGCGATTTCCAGGTAAGAGAGGATTTTGTCGAACTGCTGCTGCGACGCCTGCGCGCCCACCATGGTGTCGGTGTCAAGCGGGTCGCCGCGCCGGATGGTTTTAATACGCGCCATTACCGCGGCGATAAAGGGTTCGTAAATTGACTCCTGAATCAGCGCGCGTGACGGACAGGTGCAAACCTCGCCCTGGTTGAGGAAGCCCAGCACCACCCCTTCCGCCGCTTTTTCAATAAAGGCGGGTTCCGCCTGCATAATATCTTCGAAGAAGATGTTGGGGGATTTGCCGCCCAGCTCGACGGTGGACGGGATCAGGTTTTTCGCCGCCAGCTCAAGAATATGGGTACCGGTGGCGGTAGACCCGGTAAAGGCGATTTTGGCGATGCGCGGATTGCCCGCCAGCGCTTCGCCCGCCTCACGGCCATAGCCGTGCACCACGTTCAGCACGCCCGGCGGAAGAATATCGCCCATCAGTTCGGCAAACAGCGTAATCGACAGCGGCGTCTGTTCCGCCGGCTTCAGCACCACGCAGTTGCCCGCCGCCAGCGCGGGCGCCAGCTTCCAGGCCGCCATCAGCAGCGGGAAGTTCCACGGGATAATCTGCCCCACCACGCCGAGCGGCTCATGAATATGGTACGCGGCGGTATGTTCGTCGATCTCCGCCGCCGTACCTTCCTGCGCGCGAATGCAGCCGGCGAAATAGCGGAAGTGGTCGACGGCTAACGGCAGATCGGCCGCCAGCGTTTCACGCACCGGCTTGCCGTTATCCCAGGTTTCGTTGACTGCCATCCGCTCCAGATTCAGCTCCAGGCGGTCGGCGATTTTCAGCAGCAGCCGGGAACGCGCCTGCACTGAGGTTTTGCCCCAGCGTTCGGCGGCGGCGTGAGCGGCGTCCAGCGCCAGCTCGATATCCTGCTGGCCGGATCGTGGGAACTCGCCGATCACCGAGCCGTCCACCGGCGAGGTGTTGGTAAAATATTGCCCCTCAACCGGCGGCACAAACTCGCCGTTGATGTAGTTGCCGTAGCGCTGTTGCAGCGCAATCAGCGAATCTTGATATCCAGGCCAGGCGTAACGCATACACATTCTCCCGTGGCGATAAGTAGCTAACAAATGAATAACCATTTATTAACATGACCGAGACATACGACTTTGTCAGTCGCCACAGGATAAAAGTGTGAGCGCGACGGAAAGATTCAGCGTCAGGCGCTGATCTGTTCCCGCTGGTTCAGGCTGCGCCAGAAGCGCTGCAAAATCAGCCGCGCGCTGTCGGTAGCAGGCTGCGCCTCAGGATCGAAGTCGCTCCCGACGCCCAGGCAAGCCTGCATGATGCGCGCGTCAAATTCGGGATGAAACTGCACCGACAGCGCCTGCGGGCTATAGCGCACAATCTGGCAGTCGTCGGCGGCGGAACGCGCCAGCACGCGCGCGCCGGGCGGCGGCGTCAGCACCGTCTGACGATGGGAAAGCCAGGCGGCGAAGGTGGCGGGCAGCGCCTGCAACAGCGGATCGGCCTGCGCGCCCGCCAGCAGCGAGACCGGCAGCGCGCCCCGCTCCCAGCCGTACGGGTTATCGCCCACTTCGCCGCCGAGGGCATAGGCCATCAGCTGATGGCCGTAGCAGACGCCCAGCAGCGGCAGCGACTGCTCTGTCGCCGCACGCACCCAGGCGGCGGTGCGCTCGCTCCATTCGGCATGGTCGGTGACCATCGCCCAGGAGCCACTGAGGATTGCGCCGCTGACGGCGTTGAAATCGGGCAGCGACTCGCCCAGATCGGGACGACAGATCACATAATCGTGCGGCGTCAGGCGCAACGCATCAATAAACCAACGCGCCTGTTCGCCGATGCGGTCGCGCACCGGGACGGGAGGAATATCCAGCTGAATTAACGCTAAAGGCAACTGCGAAGCGGTCATACCGAATCCTTTTTCTGTGAAAGAGGCGTATCGGCTGCAAAGTATTGCATCTCTGTTTTACGCTGTCTCATAACTTTTTCTGAGACTTAACTGCGGCTACGGGATAAGGCGCGCGCCGCGCCGCCTGCACAAAACCACCGCTGCGGCGCTTGTCTGCTGGCTAATACCTGTCATGATAATTAATGGATTACGGCAGACAATAAAGGATAGATACGTGGCGCTGCGTCATTTTTTTCTGGTATTGATGGTTGTATCGATTTGGGCGTTTAATAACGTCGCCATTAAATGGGGACTGCTCGATCTGCCGCCGCTGTTTATGACCTGCATGCGGTTTGTCGTCGTGGCGCTGGTGCTGGTGCCCTTTAACCGCGTCACGCGCGCTCAGCTGCCCTGGCTGGCGGCGCTCGCCTTTACCTTCGGCTTTATGCACTTTTCGCTGCTGTTCGTCGGCATTCGCTACACCGATGCCGGTACCGGCGCGGTGGTGGTGCAGCTGGGCACGCCGATCGCCATGCTGCTGGCGTGGGTGATTCTGAAAGAGTCGCTCTCCTTTATTCAGCTGTTCGGCATCGCCATCTCGCTGAGCGGCGTCGCGGTGCTGACCGGCAGCCCGACCATTCCCAGCTGGTGGGTGCTGGCGCTGCTGTTAACCAGTGCCGTCGGCTGGGCGATCAGCAACCTGATTGTGAAAAAGGCGCCGCCGATTAAGCCGCTCGCCATGACCGGCTGGCTCTCTTTTCTGGCGATCCCGATCGTGGGCGCCACCTCCTGGCTGACTGAATCGCACCAGATCGACGCGCTGCTGCACGCTTCCTGGCGCGGCTGGTTCGGCATCCTCTACAGCGCCATCGCCTCTTCCGTTGTCGCCTATTCCCTGTGGTATGCACTGCTGCGGAAATATAACGTCAACCTGATTATGCCCTACTCGCTGCTGACGCCGGTGCTGGCGGTGATTATGGGCGTACTGGTGCTGGGCGACAGCATGAATCTGTTTAAGATTGCCGGTTCGCTACTGGTTATCTTCGGCACCGCCGTTGCGGTGATCAATATCCGCAACCTGCGCATGCACGCCCGCTTCCCACGTTTTCCGCTGCGGCGGCCGCCCCGTCCGTAACAGGAAAAAAAGGCCATCCCTTGCTAAGGTGAAAGAGCAACGTAGCGAGGGAGAAGAAGATGGATACCAATCTGGCGGCACGACTCTGGCAGCAGCTCTGGCACGGTTTACGCGATGAGCACACGCCGGTTCCTCAGATCGTCTGGCAGGGGCATGACGCCTTTTGTTCCGTTTATCCGGTCAGCGAGCTGGCCGCCGCCAGCATCGCGCTGGCTGCGCAGGCAGCGGCGGCGCTGACCGGCAATCCGGCAAAACCGCGGCTGGATGCGCATCTCGCCTCGCGCTGGTTTCAGCACAGCTTTCGTCCGATCAATCGTCCGCTGCCGCCCGCCTGGGATGCCTTCGCTGGCGACTACCAAACCGCCGATGGCTGGATCCGTCTGCATACCAATGCGCCGCACCATCGCCAGTCGATGGAGCGCGTATTGGGCAAACAGCCCGACCGCGCGGCGCTGGCGCGGATTGTGGCGGGCTGGCAAAAGCAGACGCTGGAACAGGCGATTGTCGATGCGGGCGGCTGTGCCGCAGAGATGCGCAGCCTTGAGGCGTGGCGACAGCATCCGCAGGGCCAAAGCGTGGCGCAGGAGCCACTGATCGCCTGGCAATCGCAGGCGGAAAGCGCGCCGCCCGCCTGGGCCCTGCCCATCGCTCGCCCGCTTCACGGCGTGCGGGTTCTCGATTTAACGCGCGTTATTGCCGGGCCGGTGGCGACGCGGTTTCTTGCCGGACTGGGCGCCGAGGTGCTGCGCCTCGATCCGCCCGACTGGGAAGAACCCACGCTGGAAGAAGAGATGATGCTGGGCAAACGCTGCGCGCGTCTCGATCTGAAAAGCGACGCGGGCCGCCAGCAGTTTGAACGGCTGTTAATGCAGACGGATGTGTTGGTGCATGGCTATCGCGCCGACGCGCTGGAGGCGCTGGGCTATGACAGCGCGCGCTTACAACAGCTTGCGCCAGGCCTGATCGACGTTAGCCTGAACGCCTGGGGCTGGAGCGGCCCGTGGCGTAACCGGCGCGGTTTCGACAGCCTGGTACAGATGGCGTGCGGCATCGCCGACGCCGGACGGCGCTGGCGCGGCGCCGACACGCCGCAGCCGCTGCCGGTACAGGCGCTGGATCACGCCACCGGTTATCTGATGGCCGCCGCGGCGCTGGAAGGGATGCGCCAGCGCGTCACCCATGGCACCGGCGTGAGGGCGCGTTTGTCGCTGGCGCGCACCGCGCATTTGCTGACCTCGCATCCTTATCCGGCGGGCATGGCGGCCGCCGGTCTCGCTCCGTCGTTGCCTTATGATGAGCGCGATACGCTGGAGCTGACCCCGCTCGGCCTCGGCTATCGCCTGAAACCGCCGTTCTGGCTGCCCGGCACGCCGCTGCTCTGGTCGCGGGCGGGCGGACCGCTGGGCGCAGCCGAACCGATCTGGCTGACGCCCTGAGGTTTACGCTTCGTCGTCCGCGTCCGCCTCGTGATCCTCTTCCGCTTCGGCCAGCTCTTCGCGCATCGCCTGTAACGCTTCGCGGCTGATTGCCGCCAGCGTGCGGTAAAAACCGCTGGCGGCGTGCGCCTCTACCTTGCCGAGGAATGCGCCGCACCAAGGCAGCAGCAGCTGATCGAACAGCGCAATCTGCGCCTGGATCTCATCTTCCTGCGCCTGGTCTTCCAGCCAGGAGGCCGCCAGCAGCAGCGCGCCGAAGCTGTCGGCGGGCGCGTCCGTCAACGGCATGCCGCGCTGCTGTAAAAAGCTGCGCGCCTCCGCCTCTGTCGGCCCCTCTTTCCACTGCGATCCGTACGGCGGCACTTTGCATTCACTCCCGACGAACAGCGCATTGTAATCGGCCGCCAGCGTCTGCGGATCGCAGTGCTGACGCAGGCGCGCCAGCAGCTCATCCTGCTCCAGCGGCCAGTGCTGTTGCAGCTTGCCTTCGCGGATCAGGGTGAACAGCGGCTCCAGCAGCGGGTCCTGCGGCTGGCGATTAAACAGCGAGCCGATTACGCGGCAGATGATGGAAAACTCATTCATTACTTTCAGTCCGTTCAGAGGTGATAACGCCGCCGTTAAAAATCAGCAAAGGCGTCGAGAGGCTTCCCGCCCCGCATTTCAAGAAAATCGAGCAGGCGGCGCGGCGTGACATTTAACACGCGATCCTCAGGAAAATCCACCTCGCGCGTAATGCGCAGGCAATGTTCGAAGTTCCCCAGGGTAAAAGCGGTATGGGAATCGGAGCCGAACGCCAGCAGGCCGCCAGCGTCGCGTACCGCTTCGGCGATGGCGCGGCAGTTAGGTTCGCTGCCGGGACGCGAATGGGTAAAGGAGGAGTTGTTGATCTCCAGCGCCACATTATATTCCGCCGCGGCGGCGGCAATGGCCGGAATATCGACCGGGAACTTCGGATTGCCGGGATGAGAGATAATATGCACGTTGCCGCTGGCCATCGTGGCGATCATCGCCTCGGTGTGCGACGCCTTATCGCGCGGCGCGTAAACGGGCTCGTGAAAGCCCGCCACCACCAGATCCATCGCGTCAAGCATACGGCCAGTGCAGTCGATTTCGCCCTCGTTATTTTTAATATTCGCTTCGATGCCGCGCAAAATGCCGATGCCATCCACCACGCGCGGCCAGACGTGCATATTGATAAAGTGCCAGTAGTGCGGCGCATCGGCCATATCAGGGCCGTGATCGGTGATAGCGAACAGTTTGATGCCGTTTTGCTTCGCGGCGGCGATATAGTCATGCAGCGTACTGTAGGCGTGGGTGCTGGCGACGGTATGCATATGTAGATCAACAGGATACATTCAGCTTTTTCTCCTTTAAAAAGAGACGGCAGGCGCGCTGCCGTAGTGACAGTTAATAGCCGCGCGTTAAATCGACGCGTCCTTCCGGCTGCTGGCCCGCCTCAAGTTGGCGGATCGCGTCGGCGATATAGTCCATCGCTTCGCTTTGCAGGGTGACGGCGGCATTATGCGGGGTTAACGTGACGCGCGGATGATGCCAGAACGGATGATCGGGCGTAAGCGGTTCGTTGACGAAAACATCCAGCGCCGCGCCCTTGATTTTTTCGCTGTTCAGCGCCGCCAGCAGATCGTCCTCCACGACATGCGCGCCGCGCGCCAGGTTCATCACAAACGCGCCGTCATTCAGGCGATCGAGCAGCTGGCGATTAATGATACCGACGGTTTGCGGCGTGTTCGGCAACAGGTTGATCAGCACCTGGGTGCCGGAGAGAAAATCATTCAGCTGCGCCTCGCCGTGGAAGCTTTCAATCCCATTCAGCTGTTTCGGCGAGCGGCTCCAGCAGCGCAGCGGGAATCCCCAGGGCTTCAGGCTTTCCGCCACGCTCAGCCCCAGCACGCCCGCGCCGAGAATGCCGACGGTAAAGTTTTCACGACGGTAGTTGGGCAGCGGCTGCCAGAGCGCCTGCTGTTGCTGACGCCGGTAGTCGTCGAAACGACGGAACCAGCCCAACAGGGTATGCACGGCGTACTCCTGCATCTGCAACCCCATGCCGGTATCTTCCAGGCGAAACAGCGGCACGGCGGGATCGATCATATCGGGATGATGTTGCAGCTGTCCCAAAATATCATCGACGCCTGCGCCGATGGCGAAGATCGCTTTCAGACCGCCGCGACCGCGCAGCATCTCCACCGGCGCGCTGCGCACCAGCGCATAGTCGGCATGCGCCTTATCGTCCGGCTGCCAGGGACGCAAACGCGCCTGCGGCAGACGCTGTTTCAGCCCCTGTCGCCACTTTTCCGGGTTAAAGGTAGGATGCCAGAAGATGATGTCCATAATGCCTCCTTATCGTTATTTTTCCCCAAGGCTCAGGGAAAACGGAGGCGCTGGCAAGTAAAAAATGATCGGGCTTGCGTCGGGCGACGCAAGCCCGGTGGCGGTTATGCCGACGGCGCGACAGGCTGGATCAGTCTGCGCAGCAGCGGCATCAGGCAGAGCATCACCAGGCCGACGGCGGCGGCGCCCCAGCCCAACAGACTAAAGATGTGGCTGTAGCCAGGGTTGGTCAGCACGGCGCTGCTGCCGCTGTTTTCCGGCATCAGCGCCGAGACGTAGCCCGCCAGCACTGACGCTACGCCGGTCACCATCATCCAGCAGCCCATCATGATGCCCTGATAGCGGGTCGGCGCCAGCTTGCCGATCATCGCGTAGCCGATCGGCGAAATCAGCAGCTCGCCAATGCTTTGCAGCAGGTAGCTGAAGAAGATCCATTTAAACGCCACCATGCCGTCGCCGCCTGCCAGCATAATGCCGAGCGGCAGTACCAGCATTCCCAGCCCGATGCAGAACAGCGAGCTGGCGAACTGCAGCGGAATATCGATGCGCCAGCCGCGCTGACGCAGACGGTTAAAGGCCACGGCCAGCAGCGGCCCGCCGATAACGATCACCAGCGTGTTGATATTCTGCACCCACTGCGGCGCCACGCGCATGCCCCAGACGTTGAGGTTGATATTATGTTCGACAAACAGCATCAGCCCCATCGGCGCCAGTTGATAGAGCATCCAGAAGACCAGCGAGCCGAGCGCCAGCAGCAGATACGCGGTCATGCGGCGCTGCTCGTCGCGCGGGCGATGGCGCAGCGTGGTGACGCACAGCAGCAGAAAGATCAGACCCCCCAGGCCAATCACGAAGGAGCCGGTGAAATCGGCGTGAGTCAGCATCACGCGGATAACCGGCACCAGGATCACCAGTACCGCCAGCCCGACCAGCATCCGCAAGCGGAACTGGCGCGGATTCGCATGCAGTAGCGGCGTATCGATATCCGCCAGAATTTTCCAGCGCAGCAGGCTAATGATAATCGCCAGCGCATTGCCAACGGTGGCGAACAGGAACAGCGCCTGATAATGCTCGCCCAGCTGGAAGTAGCCCGCGCCGGTAAAGCCGATAAAGAAGCCCAGGTTCATCCCGGCGTAGTTCCAGAGGAAGGCGCTTTCACGGCGCTGGTCATCCGGCGCGAAGCGCTGCGTCAGCATCATATTGATGCAGGTGACGTTGAGGCCGCTGCCGGTAAGGAACATCGCCAGCCCCCAGTAAAGCCCCTGCGCGCTTTCTCCCGACAGCACCCAGCAGCCTGCCACCTGCAATACCATACCCAATACGAACAGGTTGCGGTTGCTGAGGAAGCGTCCGCCCAAATAACCGCCGAACAGATGCAGGCCATAGTTGAAGGCGCCGAACACGCCCATGGTGGCGTTCGCCTGCGCCTCGCTGAAGCCCAGCCGTTTAGTGGCGTAGAGCACCAGCGTGGAATAGAGCATGGCGAAGCCGAGCGTTGCGAAGATTTGAATAAAAAACAGCGCTCCGGCTCCGGCCGGACTCCCCTGCGGTTGCGCTTTCGATACGTTGTTCAAGCTGACCTCAGTGATTTTTAAGCATTTAGAGCGCATTAGTATGCATCTTTTACGGGGGTTATGCAGTCTGATTTCGGGCTTCTACCGTTTTCTGCCTGCTTTTCGGTTATTTTCACGGCGAAGTGGTTTAAAACTGACTAAACGCATCATTTAACGAAGAAAGTTGATTGACGCGACGATGTAAAGCCCCTACATTAGCGCCCGTCAGCAGTGTGCCTGTTGACGACAATATGGTGAGGTGTCCGAGTGGCTGAAGGAGCACGCCTGGAAAGTGTGTATACGGCAACGTATCGGGGGTTCGAATCCCCCCCTCACCGCCATTATTTCACGAGAAAGCCTGAGCGAACGTTCAGGCTTTTTTGTAT
>NZ_JANION010000045.1:0-4478 GCF_024610815.1 Mixta sp. | reverse complement strand
AATTAATTATTAATGAAACTTTAATTTTATCAGGTCAGGAGATTGCCGATTGCCTTCTTTGGCGTTATCCGCCAGGCTCAACGCATCCTGCATAAGAGAGAATAAACATGACGGCAGAACGCAGCGTTTTTTGTATTTCCGATGGAACCGCTATTACGGCCGAGGTGCTGGGCCATGCGGTGCTGTCGCAGTTTCCGGTCGCCACCAACAGTTTTACCCTGCCCTTTGTGGAAAATGTGCAGCGCGCCCAGGCGGTAAAAGCGCAAATCAATGCCATTTATCAACAAAGCGGAGTACGGCCGCTGGTCTTTTTTTCTATCGTGCAACCGGAAGTGCGCGAAGTGATTTTACAAAGCGACGGCTTTTGTCAGGATATCGTTCAGGCGCTGGTCGCGCCTTTGCAGCAGGAGTTGGGCATGGCGCCTGCGCCGGTCGCTCACCGCACCCACGGTCTCACCGCCAGCAATCTCGGCAAATATGACGCGCGCATCGCAGCGATCGATTACACCCTGGCGCACGATGACGGCATTTCTCTGCGCGGCCTGGATGAGGCGCAGGTGATTTTACTGGGCGTCTCCCGCTGCGGTAAAACGCCCACCAGCCTCTATCTGGCGATGCAGTTCGGCATACGCGCCGCTAACTACCCTTTTATCGCCGATGATATGGATAACCTGAAGCTGCCGCCAGCGCTTAAACCTCATCAGCACAAGCTGTTTGGCTTAACCATCGATCCTGAACGGCTGGCGGCGATTCGCCAGGAGCGCGCGGAAAATAGTCGCTACGCCTCCATGCGCCAGTGTCGGCTGGAAGTGGGTGAAGTAGAGGCGCTGTTTCGCTCCCATCAGATCCGCTATCTCAACAGCACTAACTATTCGGTTGAGGAGATCGCCACCAAGATTCTCGACATTATGGGGCTCACCCGTCGCATGTATTAACCCCTGCGCGGGCGGCGAAGGCGATCGGAGCGCTGGCTACGCGTGTTCAGCTGCCTTCGCCGTTGCGATAACCCAGGGGCGCGGCGCCTTTTACCTCTTACAGGCGGTTGAATTTACGGCTGATTGGTTTATTGTGATCGTCATCACTTCCCGGCACTTCAGCCGCTGCGAAGACAAATTTCCGAGACAGCAATGAACAAAACTGACGAACTGCGCACCGCGCGCATCGATAGCCTGGTGACGCCTGCCGCGCTGGCGCAGCAATACCCAATTACAAATAGCATCGTTGAAAACGTTACCGCTGCCCGCCAGCGCATCGCGCGCATTCTGGCTGGCGACGATCCGCGTTTGCTGGTGATAATCGGCCCCTGCTCGCTGCATGACCCGCGCGCCGCGCTCGATTACGCCGCCCGACTCAAAGCTCTGCATGACAAATATCACTCCCGGCTGGAAATCGTCATGCGCACCTATTTCGAAAAACCGCGCACCGTAGTGGGCTGGAAGGGACTGATTTCCGATCCCGGCCTCGATGGTTCATTCCGCGTTAATGACGGCCTGGGCATTGCGCGCAAGCTGCTGCTCGATATTAACGCGCTCGGCCTGCCGACGGCGACGGAGTTTCTCGATATGGTGATCGGCCAGTTTATTGCCGATTTAATCAGCTGGGGCGCAATCGGCGCCCGCACCACTGAAAGTCAGATCCACCGTGAAATGGCCTCGGCGCTCTCCTGTCCGGTCGGGTTCAAAAACGGCACCGACGGCAATACGCGCATCGCTGTCGACGCGATCCGCGCCGCCAGGGTCAGCCATATGTTCCTGTCGCCGGATAAAAACGGGCAGATGACCATCTATCAGACCAGCGGCAACCCGTCCGGCCACATTATTATGCGCGGCGGCAAAACACCGAACTACCATCCGCAGGATATCGCCGCGGCGGTGGCCAGCCTGCGCGAATTCGGTCTGCCTGAACAGCTGGTAGTCGATTTCAGCCACGGCAACTGCCTGAAGCAGCACCGCCGCCAGCGCGACGTAGCGACGTCAGTGGCGCAGCAGATCCGCGACGGATCGCGCGCTATCGGCGGCGTGATGATTGAAAGCTTTTTGCAGGAAGGCAACCAGCCGGTAGTCAGCGGACAACCGCTGAACTATGGTCAGTCGATTACCGATCCCTGCCTCGGCTGGGAAGACAGCGAAGCCGTGCTGGCACTGCTGGCTGACGCGGTCGACAGCCGTTTCTGACGGCGAGCCGCCGTTTGCTGTGGACGCGCGTCCTGTAAAAGGCGAATCCTTGTCGGATGCCGCGTAACGCGCAGAATAAAAAAGCCGGTCGCTGACCGGCTTTTTTGCGTCACGCTCGCGCCTTACGCTGCGCAGAAGCGCGGCTTAGCTAGAGCAGCTCACCGAGATTTTTTTACTCCAGTCCGGCGGACGCTTCGTGAAGTCGGCAAATTCAGGCGCATCGCTGAAGGGATTTGAAAGCGCCTGATGCAGATGCTTCAGCATGCTGATATCGCCCTGCTCCGCGCCTTCAATCGCCTGCTGCGCCAGGTAGTTACGCAAAATCACCGCTGGATTCGCAGCCTTCATCTGCCGCTGGCGCGTCTCGTCGCTGCTTTCATCTTTCAGCAGGCGCTGCTGATAGCGCTGGAACCAGGCGTCAAACGCGTCACGATCGATAAATTCGTCGCGCAGCGGCGAACGGCTCTCCCGCTGCTGTACCTCGCTGAGCATGCGGAAGGTGCGGGTATAGTCGCTGCCCTCCTGACTCATTAACGCCAGCAGGCCGGTCAGAAGTTCGTTATCCTCCTGCTGCGGCGTCAGGAAGCCCAGTTTAGCGCGCATCTTCTCGCCCCAGGCCGCCATCAGCGCGGGCTCGTAATGGCCTAACGCCTGCTTAAGCTGTTCGGTAGTTAATAGATCGGATAACGCATGCGCCAGGCGGTTAAGGTTCCACAGGCCGATCATCGGCTGATTGTCGAAGGCGTAACGCCCCTGATAATCGGAGTGGTTGCAGATATAGCCCGGCTGATATTCATCGAGAAAGCCGTAGGGGCCGTAATCGAGCGTCATGCCCAGCACCGACATATTATCGGTATTCATAACGCCATGCGCGAAGCCGACGCTTTGCCAGGCGGCGATAAGCCGCGCAGTGCGCTCCACCACATCGGTAAACCAGAGAAGATAGCGGTCCGCTTCTTGCTCCAGCGCGGGCCAGTGATGACGAATCATGTAATCCGCCAGCTGACGCACTTTTTCCGGCTGGCCGTTATAGAAAAAGTGTTCAAAATGGCCGAAGCGCGCATGGCTTTCCGCCACGCGCAGCAGCATCGCGCCGCGCTCTTTGGTTTCACGATAAACAGGCTCATCGCTGACGACGATAGTCAACGCCCGGCTGGTGGGAATGCCAAGATAGTGCAGCGCCTCGGAAGCGAGAAACTCGCGGATGGCCGAGCGCAGCACGGCGCGTCCGTCGCCCATGCGTGAATAAGGCGTCAGGCCTGCGCCCTTCAGATGCCAGTCAAATTTCCGTCCGTCGCTGAGCTGCTGTTCGCCCAACAGAATGCCGCGCCCGTCGCCCAACTGTCCGGCCCAGACGCCGAACTGATGTCCGCTGTAGACCTGCGCCAGCGGCTGCATGCCGGGCAGCAGCGTTTCGCCGCTCCAGACGCCCTGCTTCTCCGGCGTGAACCAGCTGTCGTCCAGCTCCAGTTCACGCGCCAGCGCCTCGCTATGATAAAGCAGGCGCGAATTAGCGAGCGGAGTGGGATTCAGCGCGGTATAAAATCCGCTTAATTCGTTATGCCAGGTGTTATTGAACTCCATGCTGCCTCCGTTTACCGCATTAAGGTTTAAGTGTAACCCTAAGTGGCGCGGGAGGCAGGGAAAACGGGTGGCTTTCTCAGCACTGGCCGCCGGAAAAACCGTTCGGCGGCTCGGTTAATGTCGTCAGCTGATTTTCCGGCACCGGTGGAAACAGCGCGCCCTGAAGACCGGAAAAAGGAAAAGGCGCCACTTTTTCCAGCGTAGTGAGGTCATCAACGCCCTGTACAATAAACTGTCGACAGTGATCGCCAATCTGATGCGTTACCGCTTTTAAAATAGCGCTAAAAGAGGCGCGCTTCAGTGTCTGTTGCAGAAAATGCCGGTCCAGCTTAATGCGCGTAAAGAGATTATCATATACCGCTTTTGCCGGCGCTTTGCCGGCGCCGAAATTATTCAGCGTTAATGTGAAATTATCGCTTAGTGTGCTTAATACAGGGTTATCCCTGCCCAATTTAAAATCAGGGAAAGTTTCACTAAGCGCTAATTCCAGCGCAGAGAGCGGGCGTAATTTACGTAACAGGAACTCGCTCGATAAAATGGTCCGGGCCATCGTTTCATCGAGACTCAATATCACCGCAATATTATTCTGAATAAAAAAGTCATGGTATTGCTCGATAAGCGTGATCTGCTTCTGCAGCGTCAGCAGGCGCTGATCGTCATCAAGCTGCGCCAGTAAAATATCTTGCGGCACCGATACATTATGAGAAGAATGAATAAAGC
>NZ_JANION010000116.1:0-3228 GCF_024610815.1 Mixta sp. | reverse complement strand
GTCTTTACCGGCCGTCGCCGCGAAGGGATCTACGCCGGCGCAATGACCTTCTCCGGAAAGATTGTCCGCTCGATTATCGTCTTTGTGATGGGCGCGATCCTCAGCTACTACGGCTTCCAGTCTAAATCCCATACTCAGCCGTCAGAGGCGATGAACGCCATCTCCTGGGTCTTTTTCGGCGGCGTGATCGGCCTGGCGCTGATGGCGATTTTCTTCAGCCGTCAGATGCTGCTCAACCGTAAAACGCATCTGGTGGTGCTGGAAGAGGTGGCGCGCATCAAAGCGGGCGGCGAGATAAGCGATATCAAGCCGGAAGTGCGCGCGGTGATCGAGGCGCTGGTGGGCTATCCCTACGAGGAGTGTTGGGGCCGCAGCGCCATCTGCCGCAAAATGAAGCTGGCGCCGCTGGTTGAGGAGAATAGCGTGCCGCTGACGGATGATAAGAGCGCGTCGCAGCCGACTAAACCGCAAGAGTCTCACTGATTCATGGTCACTAACCTCAGGGAGAGATCGATGAAAATCATTCCTCTGTTACTGCTTGTCAGCGGCGTCGGTAGCGTCTGGGCCGCTGACGCCCCGCCGGAGGCGGAAAACCTGACGTGGCGCGCCATCACCTTTGGCCAGTCCACGGATAAAAATTTCGCGACTAACGTGCTGCCGGAAAAAATCGGCGTAAACCAGGTCACCTTCGCTGAAGGGGAGGGCGCCGCGCAGCCGGGCAGGCTGCGTCTACCCGTCACGGTTGAAAGCCGCGGCGGAAAAATCGGCAACAGCCATGACGGCCTGACCTTCTATTACACGCAGCTGCCGGCCAGCGCCAATATGACGCTGGAGGCGGAAGTCAGCATCGATCAGTTCGGCCCGGAAAACGGCGCGAAGCCCGCCGGTCAGGAGGGGGCGGGACTGTTGGCGCGCGACGTACTCGGCAAGCCGCGGCTGGAGAACATTCAGCCCGGCTACGAGGAGTTTCCCGCCGCCTCCAATATGGTGATGAACGCCATTATGACCCAGGATAAAGCGTCGCATCATCGGGTACAGGCGATGCTGATCGCGCGCAACGGCGTGACGCAGAGCTGGGGCAATACCGGCGTGGAGATTAAGCGCCAACCCTACCAGCAGAATATCGATCTCAATAAAACGCCCCGTTTTCGCCTGCGTCTGGCGCGCAGCGATGAAGGCTTCAGCGCCGCATGGGCGCCTGTCGGCAGCGACAGCTGGGTGACGCAGCAAACGGGCGACGCGGATCGGCTAACGGTACTGGATAATGAACGTTACTACGTGGGCTTCTTTGCCGCGCGCAACGCCCGTATGACGGTACATCAGGCGCAGCTGACGCTTACGCCGCGCCATGCCGCGCCGGGTAAAAAGTTTGTCGCTAAAACGCAGCCCGCGCACGTCGAGATCGCGTCGGCGACGGTGGCGGCCTCGTCGGACTATCCGTTCCGGCTGCGCAGCGATCGCGACGGCGTGCTGACGGTCAGCAGCGACGGCGTTGAATGCGTGCGCGGCGTGGCGGTAAAAGCGGGCGAGATGTTCAGCGTGTCGCTGACGCTGAAGGCGGAAACCACGCCGGTAAGCTATACGCTGGCGCTGCGCAACGTCAATAATGGCTTTAAGCTGGGCGGCGAGGGCATTCCGGTGGCCCACCGTATTTCCGACAGCGTGGCGATAGAAAACGGCATGGACGGCTTTACCGATAATTTTAATCCCGGCGCGCTGTGGGTGAAAAATAATATCGCCGTTGACAATAAACGCTTTAATTTTATCTTCCGCCCCGGCCCCTATACGCAGCCGGAAAAACAGGGCAACTTTGAAAACAATATCTCGCTACGCAGTAAGCCCGGTATGTATGCCGATGCGGTAACGGGAAATATCGACGTCAGCAACGCTTTCCTGAAAAGCGAAAAATAATAAACAGATAAAAATAAAAATTCTTACCAAAGGGATTGCATCATGAATAAACAGATCGTTATTTTCTGCGGGCTGCTGTCGGCTTCCGCTTCAGCCGTTACGCTGGATTACCGGCATGAATGGCAGGATGACAGCCGGGTGCATAAGGATCGCATCACCGTGTCGCACCGCTTCGCCAACGGCGTCGGTTTTGCGCTGGAAACCAAGTGGAAGTCAGGCGGCGACGATCCGAATAAAGCCTTTCACGATACCGTCAGCAACGGCAGCGAAAGCAGCATTAACTGGCAGTATAAGGTGACGCCGCAGTGGTTTCTTCAGCCCGGCTTTACGCTGGAATCGGGCAGCGACAGCAGCATCTATAAGCCGCTGCTGTTAACCGGCTACGATTTTAATAACGGCTTTTACCTTAACGGCCGCTATCGCTATGAATATAAGCGCGAGAGTAAGCCAGGCAAAGAGGATATGAAAACCAATCGCGGCGAATTCTGGCTCGGCTATAACTTTACCGACTGGCGTATTGAATATAACTACATCTATAAGCACAGCGACCAGATCCGTTTCGATAATAAGAAATGGGACTATGAACATAATCTCAAGGCGCGATGGAAATACAGCAAGGCGCTGGCGCCTTATATTGAGGTCGGCAATATCAGCGTGCATAAAAACAGTGATGAACGGCAAACGCGTATGCGCACCGGCATTCAGTACAGTTTCTAAAAAACGTTTTATCAATAACGCCGTGCTGCACGGCAATAAAATGGGCGCATCCGCGATATCGCTGATTGTCAGCGGCGAACGACGGATGCGCTGAGCGGGAATATTCCCTGAGCAATTGGCGCATTTCAGGCGCGCAGAAAAGGAAAAAAGCATGATTCTTGATAAATTCTCCCTGCAAGGCAAAGTTGCGATCGTCACCGGCTGCGATACCGGTTTGGGGCAGGGAATGGCGATTGGCCTGGCGCAGGCGGGCTGCGATATCGTCGGCATCAATGTCGTCGAACCGCTGGAAACCGCAGATAAAATTGAGGAGACCGGCCGCCGCTTCTTAAGCCTGAAGGCGGACCTCAGCAAGCAGGACGGGATTCCGGCGCTGCTGGAAAAAGCGGTCGCCGAATTCGGGCATATCGATATTCTGGTCAACAACGCCGGGATTATCCGCCGCGAAGATGCGCTGGCGTTCAGCGAAAAAGACTGGGACGACGTGATGAATATCAACAGCAAAACGGTATTCTTTATGTCGCAGGCGGTGGCGCGTCAGTTTATTAAGCAGGGCAACGGCGGCAAGATTATCAATATCGCCTCGATGCTCTCTTTCCA